>JABCSP010000008.1 GCA_018238825.1 Candidatus Thorarchaeota archaeon
GAAGCATCACTTTCAGCAACAGAGAGCGTTTCCACAGTATTTTCCACGGCGGGGTCATTATCACTCTCACCAGTTCCATCACTGAAACAAGCAAGGTCCGATTGGACAAAGTGAACAGCCGCGGACTCTCCGGAACCTGATGATTGTTCTTTTTTGGAGAGTAAGGACTTCCCTTGAGAAGGTTTCTTCTTTCGGGCTTTCAGTCGTGAGTGTTTCCCTGTTTGCACAGAGTATTCCCACTTACCTAGTCCTCTCATATTATTCTGTTTGATTCGGTGTATATTAACTCGTACAACTCAAACATTATTTTGATGACTGTAGAAAACGTTAGAATCTTCAAGAAAATGTGGTGGGCCCGGGGAGATTTGGACTCCCGACCGACAGGTTATGAGCCTGCTGCTCTACCAAGCTGAGCTACGGGCCCTTGAAGGTGCTTGGCAAGGCATGTCCGTTTACTTTGAGATATTAACGTTGCGAATGTAGGCTAGAATCTGTGAGACCGTAAGTACATTTGATAGATATTATTTTGGTAGCTTGGAATTACAAAGAATTAGCAAAATCAATCATTTTCAAACTCAATATTTCTCCGACTTTAAATGCCTGCAACAAAACAACGAGAAAACTTGAACGAGTTGAACATATGATTCTGTTATTCACCTCTGATCATTGTGTATGGTGCGACGTACTCAAGACTATGTTAGATGAGGAATCAAAGGAGCTTGGACTACATCAATCAGTATTCGAAGTCAATGTGGACAAGCATCATCACATTGCAGAAGCGTACAATATTCTCGTAGTTCCCACACTCGTGTCAGGGATGCAGAAGATATCGGGAGTCCCTACTTCAGACGATTTGAGATCGTTTATTCTCCAGTTAAATATTGGATTACGGTCTCATCCTAGGAAAGATGCACCAAGCTCAGTACTTCGTGAAGCTAGAAAACTTCAGAGTTCCAAGGTTAGTGAAGACCCTGTAGTTCGAAGTGCATGAAGTCAGGTCCCCTACACAATCTTAATAACCGTAAATCAAGGTTCGAGGCTAAACTGGCCCCGATAGTGTAGCACGGCCCAGCATCGCGGGTTTTCGACCCGTAGACCCGGGTTCAAATCCCGGTCGGGGCACCACTCTTTTTTCGAGAATTGTTAATTCAAAGAGAGTCGCATATTGAAATCTACAGAATCGTAAGAATGAGTCAATGAACCAGATGATATCACATCAATTTCATTTCTTGCATATTCTCTGACATTATCCTCATTTATGCCTCCTGAGGCTTCCAAGATGACATTTCCACGAACTCCCTTACTCTTGAGAACCTCTATGAGACCACCAATATCCTTTGGCGAGAAATTATCAAGAAGGACAATATCTGCCCCTGCACTGATTGCTTCTTCAGTTTCCTGAAGGGTACGTGCTTCACAGGAAATCTTCTTACTAAACGATACTGCATCCTTAGCAGCACTGACGGCCTCATGAACCCCGCCAACTGCAGTTATGTGATTATTCTTGATGAGGATCATATCATCTAGAGCATAGCGATGAGGGTCACCTCCACCAATAACAACAGCTCGTTTTTCAAAGAATCTGAATCCTGGCGTTGTCTTACGTGTACATGCAATCTTCACCTTGGGATTTTCCTCTCTGGCTACACTCACCATTCTATAGGTCTTTGTTGCAATCCCACTCATGCGTTGAATGATATTTAGAATCAACCGTTCCACTGTGAGTAACGTTCTAGCCTTACCTCGTAGTCGCATAACTGGTTCTTCTGGACTCACCCAGTTCCCTTCAAAAGCTAGAACTTCATAGGTGAGACCAGTCAAGTAGGCGATAGCCTCCGCCTCTTTGATACCTGCAAGTACTGCCTTCTCTCTTGCATAGATTGTGGCAAGTGCAGTATTTTCTTCAGGGATGGTCACATTTGTTGTTAGGTCTCCTGATCTAACATCTTCTTCAAGGAATTTTTTCAGGGTTTCAACAATCTCGGGTGGTAGTGTATTCACATAATCACCTCAACTTTTAGGATGACTGGGGTCTCTCACTATGTTACCCCTTGGTTTTTCCTCACCGAATATCTCAGCTTGAAAGGACATGAACTCTGTCTTTTGGTCTTTCCACGCATCTTCAGGAAGTCCTGCTTTATTGCATGTGTGCTTTAGGAACTCCAGAGTATTCCAGTTCCAATCAACAGGTACCTGCGGTAATAGAAGACCACGCTGCATCCCGCTCATTGCAATCAATCCATCGCGACCTACTTTCACAAGATTTAGTAAATCCTCTGGGTTTGAATACTCGATTTTCTTAGGTGGTGTTAAGACGCTCAAGTCAATTATGATAGTATCAAGTTCTTTCGCATTAACTGGTGGGAAACGTGGATCATTGACTGCAGAATCCACTGAGGAATCAATAGTCGCTTCAACAAGAGGCTGAGTTGGATATGGCCGTCATATACATCCGCGTACTGAAACTTGATTTCCAGTTATGGAGTTAAGAGTGACGAACACTCCAGATTTGAGTCTAAGCTGTTCTGATGTGTCTTCAGGAGTTTCAGTTTTTTTCTTTTTAGTGACATAGTCATCCACTGTCTTTCTAGCAAGCCTAACAAGGAATTTACCATGCTCATCTGAATACACATTAGACACGTAGTATCAACTCACTATTATCTGAGAAATCTCACCGTTATTTGTTTTGCAGTCATCACACTTTGCGTATTGGCACTCTTCCTGCAATTCCTGGTCCAACCATGAATTTACCTTCATAGTAGACAACCTCACCACCAACAATTGTTGTCACTGGTTTTGCCAGCACTCGGCGCCCCTCAAATGGTGTAAGTTTTGCCTTAGAGTAGAAGTCTGCTCCTGAAATATACCATTCCTGTTTCCTAACGACGACAATATCAGCATCATATCCTTCTGCCAGTATTCCCTTACTTGGAATTCCAAGAATCATAGCTGGTCCCGAACAACAGCACCTAAGAAAATCAATCCAGCTAATTCTTCCCTCGAATACTTCTGTAAGTACCAATGGCAAAGTAGTTTCAAGACCGGGAATTCCTGAAGCTGCTTTAAGGAAGGGTGCAGTTTTCTCAGAACTAATATGAGGGGCATGGTCAGAACCCACGCAGTCTATGGCACACTTCTTGCATAATGCTTGAGCAAGCATCCGAGAGTCATACGGGGACCTGAGCGGCGGTAGCATTTTGGCTACTCCATCATTATGTGGAAAATTCTCGCCAGACAATAACATATGATGCGGTGTTACCTCTGCAGTCAGGGTATGTTCAGCTCTATGTTCCAAAATCAGTCTTGCAGTGGCTGCACAGCTCACATGACAGACATGGAGTCTTGCTCCATATTCGATTTTTGCATCTAAAAATGCTTGAAGCGAGTTGACTTCACTCTCACAGCTATGAATATGGAAGAACTCCTCTCTTGTTTCAGGGTTTTCATCCATTGTTGCAGAATCTGGATGAAAAAGGAGTGGGAGATCATGCTTGTTAGCAAGTTGGACACATTTCCTTATCCGTTTGGTATCATAATTCACTCCTTCCGTTAGTGGTGAATGTGGATATACCTTCAAACCCAGAATATCTGGAACCATAGAAGTGTCAAATCTCTTAGCGATTCCTGCATAGAAACCAACGTTCACATAACATTTTGCTGAAGCACTTGCAATTTTCTGATCTAGTACTTTACGCGTTAAAACAGGGGGACTAGAATTTGGCATATCAACAACTGTTGTAATTCCACCAGCTGCTGCTGCCATAGTTCCTGTTTCATAATCTTCCTTTTCTGATTGATTCAGGTCTCGAAGATGTACATGCATATCGATAAGTCCGGGAAGAATGTAAAGCCCTCTACAATCAATAATCCTTTTACTTTCTGGTTCTTCCCCGTGTTTATAGAAACCCTCGATTTTTCCACTATCTACAGTAACAGATTGAATTTTTTCACTATCATTTACAATGACTATGCCATCTTTGAGGACTAAATCTACAGCCATTTGACAACCACATCGGTGTGGTCAGTTGTAAACAGTGACCAATAATATATTGATACAATCTACACCTTAAACTTGTTTGCAACGAAACGAGTTAGGTCTGTAGCACTGATCATACCGACCAATCTGTTACCCTTTTCCACCACCGGTAGTGTATTTAGATTTGCATCAAGCATTTTTGTTGCGGCCTCAGCTATAGAATCATCAGGAGCAACCATTGGTGGCTGTTGCTTCATAGCATCCACAACACGAATCTGTCTCACTTGATTTGCTCTGTGTTTGTCTGGAACTTCTACAGTAAAGCGTGCCATTGCTTCGGCAACCATTCTCTCAGTAATCAGACCAAGCACACGTCCTCCATCAGTCACTGGAAGACCAGAATATCCTGCATCAAGCATATCTCCTCGAGCTTTCACTAAACGTGTTACTGGATTTACTTGAAGAATATCCTCTGTGGTCATAAGTTCGGAAACCTTGACCTTGTCAAACCTATCTACTAGTTTGGAAATTTGCACTTTGGTAATGACGCCAACTAGTTTACCATCTTCTTCGACCACAGGACACCCACTCATACCTCTTTCAATCATAAGTTGGGCGACCTCGGTTACATCATCGTCCGGTCCAACAGTAATGACCGTATCAGTCATTGCACTTGAAACATGGAGTCTCTTTATCGAAAGGGCTACAACCTTACTTACACCCAGTCGATCGGCTATGTCTGCGTATGTTAAGATACCTGTAACCTCTCCATTTTGAACAACAACTAGTCGTTCTACACCCTTCTTGTCTAGCTGCTCTAGGGCATATGAGAGTCTTTGATCTTTACTTATTGTAACTGGCTCAATCATAATCTGACTTACTTGCATATTTACATCCTCCAATATGGTATATCAATCATAGAATGACAGGAGTAATCAATCACTGTCTTCCCAACCTTCACGACAGGACTCGCAGAGATATTCACCATCTTCAAGAGCTAGGTCAGTTGAATATTCCCCACAGCTTGAACAGTCGCCGCCATAAGCGATGAGGTCGTCATCTACATCCGTTGTTCTACTTGAGGCTACCTCATCCTTGAGTCGCAGTGACTCTACTAGAATATCGATAAGTTCTGGTGACCAACGAAGAAGATCCCTTGATGTAATGATTCCTGCAAGGGTATTGTTCTTCAATACTGCTACTCGTCGAATGTTACTTTTTGCCATCACCCTCATAGCATCTGTAAGCCCAGTTCCTGGTTCTACATGGATAATTGGTGAGGACATAATCTCTGATGCAGTAGTCGTCTTCGTATCCATTTCCCCAACTATTACACGTCTAACGATATCTGATTCTGTGATGATTCCTAATGGTCTATCTTTATCAGCTATGATTACGGAACCGATGTCCATCTTCGCCATAGCCTTGGAAACCTCAAATACAGAGGCATCTGGAGGCATTGATACTACATTGACCGCCATGATGTCTCTCACAAACATTGAATGAGTGGGATTTGACACGAATTATCCTCCTATCGTAAGAAGTTGGTTTGACACTCATTGACCAACTGGCAGAGTGTCTTCTCTGGCTAAATTGCCATCACTCAGATTTTAAATGTGTCTGTATCAGCTCAAATCATATTCATAGGTTTTCATGACTTATTTACTACTTTTCCACCACCAGCAGGAAGAGCTCGCATAAAATCTTCTTGTGGAATCTGACTGACTAAATGAGATTGTTCTTCTGGAACAAGTTTCTTCAGCCTAGCTTGAATTTCCTTGACTAACTGTCCTTTCTTTCCATCAGCTGGGATAACTCGAACAAAATAATCCGTATTAGCTTCTATAGCAGATGGCGGACCAGACACTGTAATTGCATATTCTCCTTCCAATAATACACCCACTGCCAACTCCACAGCTACTTTGCGCACGAAATTCTTCGTTCCATACAGCATAACTGAACCTGTAGGCAGGTGTTCTCCTGACGGTGGAGAGAAACTAACTTGTTCCGGATTTACCCAAAAAGCATCGCCTCCTGATAGACCGTCCTGCCAAGCTCTAGAGAAAGTCACTGCAAACTGTGCAGCTTCTTCTATAGTTTGCTGACCTGGTGCTTCATCGGGGACCTTGATTACTGTGTATGGTGCTCCGTGAATTACTGCATGCAGAAAGATATCATTCGCACTCATTTGACGTTTAGCAATATCCTCATTGCTCTTGATATCCCGTCCTCCAAGGACTAGATAGCCTTCTGATGATGTAAACCATCGGAACTTTTCGTACCATCGTTTCTTTCTTATTTTTACGCGAACCCTCTTGATTTCTGGTTCTGCTGCGATACTCACTTCAAGTTTCTCTAGTTTTGCCTTTGTCCTTTCAATCTGTATATTGGCCCCTTTGATTTTAGCCTCAGATTTCTTTGCTAGATCGTATGCACGAGAGGCATTATCTTGAGCAGTGAGTCTAACATCAAGAGTCACTTTGGAATCATTCAGGTTTACTATGATTTGTCCCTGTGATGGGATTATTCTTTCAATGAGCACTGCTGATGGAATTCCCTTTGTTTTTCCTTCTTCAATTCTCCGAATGATTTCATCCCATGGAATGTCGTCTGCTCTGGCCTTAGTAACAGTTTCGAGGACTTCCTGAGTAACAGAAAAATGAGAGTAAATGAGCTCGCCTATAATCCTAAGTTTGTCGGCCTTTGCCTTTAGGTTTCCTATTCCCTCACCCTGTTTGTCAATGATTTTTTGTAGGCGCTTCTGTTCCTTGGTAAGTGCGTTCTGAAGTTCCTCATCTTCAAGCTCACTATCAGATACACCAAAGAACTCGTCGATAGCTTTGCTAAAAGTTTCGAATTTTTCGGATGGTAGTTCATTGTAGAGTTGGAATTGAAAAGGTACGAATGCTACATAGTCAGAAGTATCTTCATCCTCGGATGGTTCATCATTTAGGATTAAATTGGGTTGAGATACACCTGCCTTAAGCTTGTTTGCAAATTCTGTAAATCCACCCTTCAAATCTGAGAGTGTTTGACCATCAATCTCTGGGACCATAACTTTGGGTGAAACTGTTGATAACGCACATATTTCTTCACAGCTCAATGAATCAAGATTTAACCTGCTTGCTAGAGTTCTCACTATATTCGCATTTGAATCCACTAACAATTGCTCAAATGAATCATCATCAATACTGAACAAATCTTCTCCCCTTTGTGGAGGGAATAGATACTGCGCCTTTGGAATGATATTTCGATCTCTCATCCGCTTATATCGCATAGCTACGAAAATCATATCCTTAGGGTCTAAAAGAAGCATGTTCCCCGTTCCAAACATCTCTGCTACAAGCTTGTAGGTTTCATCCTCACTTCCAATCTCAATAATTATAATTCTATCAAGGTCGTGTTGTTTAATTGAGAGAACTCGTTTCTCTCTCAAATACTTCCTCAATACTGTGCAAAAATGTGGCGGTTGACGTGGCGCCTTCCGAGCATACTCTGTAAGGTGGACTCTTCTTCCTGGTTGAATGAGTAGGTTTGCTGTGCCTCCTCCTGGCTGGTACAGCTTAAGAGCAAAGATATCTCCATATTGGTAGACATTCTTAATGAAGGCACCTTCTGCAGCCTCACGTAATTCAGGGAGGATGAGGCGAATGTCGATATTACTCATTGAGTCCTTCATTGAAGTTCACATCGTCAACAAACCGACATGATTATAACATAGTCGATTGAACCACCTTCAACTGGTCAGTGATTGATATGGACCTTACCCCTCTAAAGAGCATCTTTAATCGAATGTTTGGCAAATGGGCCGACTCACCGAATGATCAGCAGTACTATGTCAAGATTTTATTTGCTTTCATCAGTGCCATACTTTGTGGTATTGGTGGACAAGCCTTTGCTGGCACAAGAGGTGTTATGTTAGGATTTTTGATTTATGTTCTGAGCCTCTATGTCATTCGTTACCTGTTGGATATTGAACCTGAGCAGCTTGGCGGTATACAGAAGATGATAACAAACTCGCTGTTCTCATATCTCATGTTATGGACAGTGGTCTGGACTCTTCTCTATGCTTTTTCAATCCCCGCAGATATTCTCCTTATCATCAACAATCCCTAGGTACCTTGAGAATATTACAGATTTCGCAATAATTGGTTGCAGTTTTGTGTGTATATTTAGTGAAATCCTCAATTTCTTCCAAATAGATTGCGAATCACACAAACAATCCTTAATAATATACTCGAGAAGATACCTAGGTGCACAGAAACCCTCCTGACGGGGAAGGTGGTAATCTACACAATGGACCAGCTAGATAGAGACCTAATTCGAATCCTCCAACAGGATGCAAAGAGACCATTTACTCAGATAGCTGAAGAGCTCAAACAACCAGATACTACTATCCACTTCAGAGCAAAACGATTGAAAGAAAACAACACAGTGACTCGATTCTGTGCATTGGTGCGTCCTGAGGCTCTAGGATTCACAGCAGCTGCCCTACTAACCATTGAGATTGGTGGACATATACTACCTGAGATTAGTAAGGACCGTACTCAGACTTTTGCAGCAGAGCTTGGCAAAGAAGATCAATATCTCTGGATTGCAGTGGATGCTGAACCGATGATTATCCATGCTGTAATAATGGGTGCGAATGATCAAGATTTGAAACAACGAGTGGAAACAATACGAAAATCTCCCGATGTTGTAAAAGTTACAATTAACCCAGTGAGTTCGGTTGTAAAAGGCTGGGAGATTAGTGGAACCCCTGAAGAAAGAGATGATTAGTATATGACTCGTACGAAAACCGGAATATCGGGCCTTGATGAGTTGATAGGGGGAGGTCTGATTGAAGGTAGTTCCATTTTAGTATCTGGTGGAACAGGTTCAGGCAAGACAATATTTGGTCTTCAGTTTCTGTATAATGGTGTATCTAAGTACGATGAACCCGGTGTATTTGTGACCATTGAAACAAGACCAAGAGACCTCCGACTTGAAGCTCAACAATTTGGATGGGATTTAGAAACACTGGAGAAAAAGAACGCACTCATCATTGTAGATGCAGCATCAAGTAAGGCTGGACTTCCTACATCTGAGAAATATGCGCTACGCAGAGGTTTTGATGTTAGCACACTTGCTGAGGAAATCTATCGTGCAGTGGAGGATTCAAAAGCTAAAAGGCTAGTTATCGATTGTATTTCTGCTCTTGGTATGAAATTTAACGATCCTTCTGAAGTCCGTAGTGAATTATTCCGAATTAGTGCATTACTGAGAGAACTCGAAGTCACATCACTATTGATCAGTGAAACGATTGACCCTGATACCCATAGTAGAGCTGGTGTAGAGCAATTCGTTACTCAGGGATTGATATCACTCAATCTTTTCGAGGATAGTGGAACGCTGAAACGTGACCTACTCGTTCGAAAAATGCGCCAGACCTCTCATAGTCTCAAGAAACACACATTCACAATTGGCAAAAATGGAATTGAGATTAAGTCAAAAAAGAGTTCTAAGACGAAGAGTCGCTAGAGTAGTGCCAGAACTTGCAACATAAGATATGTAGCAAATATGACTGGAATTAACGGGATTACTTCAGGTCCATCTGCTATTCTTTTTGAGATTAAATAGCCCGAAACTAATGTAATCACAAGCTGTAGTCCTACTATCACAATACCTTCCATTATTGGGTTTCCCCAGCTTCCAAACTCTACTCCTGGACTTAGGATTGCAATTGTGAAGATGGCCTTCACATCCGCACCACCGAAAGAACCTATTCTAAACAGGACATATCCAAGTATCAGCGTGACAAGTACTGCTGTTAGATGTAACATTGCTTGTTCTACAATATGACCTGATAGTATAACGATAGATAGACCTACAATCACACCAACAAGTATTACCTGATTTGGAACTCTTCTAGTACGTAAATCAAAGACTGAATAGATGAACAACAAAATAGTTGTAAACGTAAAGGAAAAAATTGCAGAAGCTGTAATTACCAATACCATCTAGTGTTCAACTCGGCTGAAATTGTAGTACTCTCCCTCAATATATAGTCACAGTGGTTCAATCGCAATATAGATTAGATAGCACTATATCACCTAGAATTTGTCTGGGGGACTAATTATAGTCCTTCAAAATAACTGTTCAGAAGCTGATCAGATGGAAGATCCTTACCAAGTAATTCATGATACAACATTTCGTTTGCTTAAGAAATCCGCAACGGAGCTCCCAAAGGAAATCAAGGAAGCTCTTGAAGCTGCAAACGAGCGTGAAACGAATGAAACCGCTAAGACACAGCTGTCTGCCATTCTTACTAACATGGAAATTGCTGAAACCGGTGTTCCAATGTGCCAGGACACAGGAATCATGATTTTCTATGTCAAAGTAGGCGATAAGTTTCCCTTCATTGGGGAGATTAAGAACGCACTTACTGAGGCGACAAGAAAAGCAACAGCTGAGGTTCCACTAAGACCGAATGCAGTGAACCCCATTGTGGGTGGTAATTCTGGTGATAACACCGGCGTGAAAATCCCATGGATAAATTGGGAGATTGTTGAAGGCGATTCTCTTGAGATTGTTGCATTTCCTAAGGGTGGAGGCAGCGAGAATGTTTGCATTGTTGGAATGCTCAAACCTGGTGTTGGTCTAACTGGTGTCAAAAAACTAGTAGTAGATAACGCCATGAGCTATATGGGCAAGGCGTGTGCACCCAACATTATTGGTGTTGGAATTGGTGGTGGTTCAGACATTGCCATCAAGATTGCTAAGCAACAGCTCATGAGACCTCTTAGTGATAAGCATCCTGAACCTGAAGTAGCTAAGATCGAGGAAGAGATCATGGAGGCAATCAATGCTACTGGTATTGGACCAATGGGTCTAGGTGGTAGTACAACAGTCCTCGGTGTAAAAGTCGATTATGCAATGAGACATCCTGCCAGTCTTCCTGTTGGTATTGCAGTGCAATGCTGGGCTGCACGGCAAAGCAAGGCTGTAATCTCTAAGGATTTGAAGGTCACATATGTGACGCACCCAATGGAGGGTAACTAAATGGTAGAATATCATCTAACTACACCAATTTCCGAGGATGATGCTCGAAAACTCAAGATTGGTGACATCATCTATGTTACCGGTGAGCATGTATATACTGCACGTGATGAAGCACATGAACGTGCTTTGGAAATGTATGAGAAAGGCGAAAAAACTCCAGTGGATTTTGAGGGTAGTGTCGTCTACCATGTAGGACCTCTTGCTTGGCAAAAGGATGGCAAGTGGAAAGTTGTTTCTGCTGGCCCAACAACTAGTGTCCGGATGGAGCTTTTTGAAGATGAGTTTCTCAGAAAGTACAAGGCAAGAATTCTTGTTGGAAAAGGTGGAATGGGTCAGAAAACATTGGCTGCTTTGAAGGAAGTAGGAGCAGTATACACTAGCTATACTGGTGGTTGTGGCGCTCTTGCAGCTAAAGGCTTGAAGGAAGTAACCGCTTATCTCTGGCAGGACCTAGGTATGCCTGAAGCTCTTTGGGTTATCACAGCAGAAGAGTTTGGACCTCTTCTTGTAACCATGGATTCTCATGGTAATAGCATGCACGATGATATGGATAAGAAGGTCGCAGCCCGAAAGGCTGAGGTCTACTCCAAGATTGGCGCAAAGGAATGAACGTGACGGGGCCTTTGAGCCCCATCACTCTATTTCCCAACTTATTCTGCCTACTGTATTTTCACTTTTTATGTCACCCTCAACAGTAACTCTTAAACGGGGCGCACAAACTCGACGGTCCAACCAATGGAGAACTCTCTACTGGAGGCCCGTAATTGGATTATAAGACAATAATGTGTGACATTCTCGTTGTTGGTGCTGGCGGAGCTGGGTGCCGTGCTGCAATTGAGGGTGCTAATCACAACCTTGACGTTATTATGCTGAGCAAAGAACTCCTTGGCAAAGCTCATACTTCCATGGCCGAGGGCGGATTAAATGTGTCCCTAGGAAATGTTGACCCAGACGACAATCCTGAAACCCATTTCAAGGACACAATTACTGGCGGGAACTACCTCAATAATCAGAAGCTGGCTGAAATTCTTGTAGAAGACGCCGCTCAGAGAATCTTCGATCTCGAAGATATGGGAGCAGTTTTTGATAGAACCCCCGAAGGCAAAATAGCTCAGAGACCATTTGGGAAACAGAGTTGGCGTAGAACTGCTTATGCTTCTGACAGAACTGGTTCGGAGATAATGGTCACTCTGGTTGAGGCAATTAGGAAGACCTCTGTCAGAGTCTTTGATGAAGTTTTTGCAACCAAGCTCCTAGTAACAGATGGCAAAATCTCAGGAGTTTGTGCTGTAGATCTTAAGTATGGTGACTATCTTGTATTCCGTGCAAAATCAGTTGTTATGGCTACTGGCGGAGCAGGTAGAATATTCAGCGTCACAAGCAACGCTCAGCTCGATGTGGGTGATGGCTATGGCATGGCCTATGAAGCTGGTTGCGACCTGATTGACATGGAGATGATACAATTTCACCCTACAGGTATGGTCAAACCTGAGTCTGCAAAGGGTAGACTTGTGACTGAAGCAGTCAGAGGAGAAGGTGGAATACTCCTCAACAATAAGGGTGAACGTTTCATGCATCGTTACTATCCAGAAGTCATGGAACTTGCTGGTCGTGACCAAGTTGCAAGGTCAATAATGACAGAAGTTCTTGAGGGAAGAGGTTCCCCAGATGGTGGCGCCTATCTTAGTATTGCACACTTACCAAAGTCTATTGTGGAATTCCGACTTGAGAGCATGATAGAGCAATTCGAGGATGCTGGCATTGATATCAGAGAAGAGCCAATGCAGGTATCACCAACCGCCCATCACTTTATGGGTGGAATCAAAACAGATGAGGATGCAGGCACTATAATTTCTGGCCTCTTCGCATCGGGTGAATGTACGGGTGGACTCCATGGTGGAAATAGGCTCGGAGGAAATGCTCTTGCTGATACTCAAGTATATGGAGCAATCTCAGGTGAGAGTGCAGCAAAATATGCTAAATCTGTATCACACCTTGGTGTAGATAAAAAGACGATTACAAAGGAGTTTGAGCGTTTAGAAGCAATGCTCAATAGAAAAGATGGAATCTCTCCTGCGGATGCGAGGGGCGAATTGACCGAGCTTATGTGGGAAAAGGTGCAAATCTTCCGAAAGGAAGAAGATATGCAATTTGCAGTTGATGAGCTGCGTCGAATAGAGAAAGATGTTGTACCAAACATCAAGGTCGATGTCCCCGTTAAGCGGTTCAACCCCGGTTGGCATCAAGCCATGGAATTTGTCCATATGGTCACTACTGCAAGAATGGTTGCAGAAGCGGCAGTTATGAGAAAGGGTAGCAGAGGCGCTCATTATCGTGTTGATGCTGATCCTAATGAAAAGGGTTACTATAACATTGTAATCAAGAAAGGCAAGGATGGCAAGATGGAGATGAAAAAGGAAGACCTTGTGATTACCAAGATTACACCACCATGAGGAGGTTATCATATGACAAAGACAATCAAAACCAGTGTCCTAAGATACAATCCTGACTCCGATGATCAACCATATCTCCAAGATTTTGATGTTGAATACGAGCCTGGAATGACAGTTTTAGATGTACTTCTCTATATTCAGGATAAGTTTGACTCAAGTCTAGCATTTCGCTGGGAATGCAGAGGTGGTCAATGTGGTTCCTGTGCAGTTAGAGTGAATAAAATTGCTCGAATTGCATGCAGGACAAAGGTCGAACCTGATGAAGATCTTATTCTTGAACCACTGGAGAAGATGCCTGTAATTAAAGATCTAGTCAATGATATGTCTCAAACAATTCATCGGATGCGACGGATTCGTCCTTATGTTGCACGAGATACGAAACCAGTACACCCTGAAATCATTCATGCAGACCAGATTGAGAAGTTACGTGAGATTAGAAAGTGCATCGAGTGTAGCGCTTGTCTCTCTAACTGTCCAATTGTACATGAAACCTGGGACTATCCTGGTCCAATGATTATTCGTCAGATTGCGAGATTAGAACTTGACCCACGGGATGTGGAAGACCGTATAGCAATGGCGATGAATGAGGCAGTCTATTTCTGCACTACCTGTAAGATGTGCGAGGACATCTGTCCCAAAAGCATCAAGATACCTGCTCTCGCTGTGGAGCTTCTTAGAGCTAAGGCTGTTGAAGCTGGATATCCACTTGATCCAGGCCAAAAAGCGTTCCTTGATGAAGTCAATAAAACTGGACGTGCAGTAACTGTGAAGGATACACCTCTCTTAGAGGGCCTTGACAAAGAGGAGTTCTTGGTGGATAATCCACGAGGACGGGTTGGATTCTTTACTGGGTGTCTGATTGACTATCGAATGCAGAGTACTGGCAAAGCACTGATTGAGGTCCTTAATCGTAATCATATTGATGTGATTGTACCGAAGGAACAGTGGTGCTGTGCAAGTCCCGCTTTCAGAACTGGAGACCTGAAAACTGCACATGATTCAGCACGTAGGGTTACTGAGATTTTCGAAAAAGCATCAGAAAAATACAACTTTGATACAGTGGTTGTAGCCTGTGCGGGCTGTGGAAAGACACTCCGTGAGGACCATTATCCATTCATCGAAGAAGAACGTGGAACACCTCCAAATTACAAAGTCTATGATATGGCTGAGTATATGTTAGATAAAATTGGAAAGGAAAATATTGTGCCGCCGAAGGGTGAGATAAACCTGAAAATTACCTACCACGAACCCTGTCACCTTGGTCGAGGTCAAGGAGTATACGAAGAACCCATTGAATTACTAAAGTTGATTCCGGGTGTTGAGTATATAGAGGACCAATACAAGAATCGTTGCTGTGGCGCAGGTGGAGGCGTTCGTGCAGGTTATCGTGATCTCTCCCAACAGATTGCTAATTCTAGGAAAGCACAAATTGAGGAAACTGGTGCAGATATGGTGACCACAGAGTGTCCTTTCTGTACAATTCAGCTTAACGATATGATGAAAGGCACAGAGATGAAGGTACGCTATATTCCTGATTTACTTGCCGAGTCCTACAAAAAGGGCGATGAGTAAGTTACCATAAATTATGTGCGAGAGGTTAATTCCTCTCTGCATTCTTCTTTTTACATCCCATTTAGCTGTTTTCTGAGAAACCTATGGACCTGTAATGCTGCAAGAGAATCTGAAGCCAGCTTATTATCAACTAGACCCCACATGGATTGGGTGAAAATCAATGGATGTGAGGCTTCCATATCTCCAGTAAATGCTACCATTGCGTATTGTAATGCTCTTACTATTGACCAAGAATCATCATCCATCTCAAGAATCATGTTCTCAAACACTGACGATTCTTGATGAAACATTGCATCCCATAGATCCCCATGTTCTACACTGATCCATTCTCTTACTTTCTTTGAACTTGGTAAACTAATCTCGGTGGGTTGGGCATCCCAGTTAGTACCTTTTGATTTACCAATGAGGTCGGAAAGAGACAAGTCTTCAACACCATCAATATTAGATCCAACATTCCGTTCAAGTTTTTTCAGGAGCCACTGGATTGTATTTGTATTAACAAGACCCAACCGTGCAGCTTCTGATATTCTATGTGCGAAAATTGCATTATGCCCTAAGGTTCCAAAATTAATTACAGAATTCAAGAATAGATTTTGATTAGGTGATAGGTCTGTAAGTTTTGCAAATTTTCCTATTTTTTCATCCATACTGAACCCGTCAACAGCCTTGGATGATACCTTTCTTGATAGATACTCTGTGAGATGCCATAATGAAGCAATATGTGGTCGAGTATATTCTGGCGCTGGAAGTTCCATGGCAAGAGAAGTAGGCATAATGAATCCATGTCCCAGCTTATCTGGTTCTTCTGCAGCTATTGATGCTGTAGCTCTGATGAGCATGGTACGATCTTCTTTTGCTCCTAGTACTGCAGCAGCTTTCAGAGCACTCATTTGTACATGCTCTCTAATTGACTGAATGTAGATTTGAACTGCATTTCCTTTTGAATCAAGTCGAGGTCTAATATCATATCGCGGACCATGTTCAGGTCTCCAGTGATCGGTATCGGCTAAATGATATGCTAACCGTTCAAGTAATACTTCCTGTAAACTTGTCCTTTGTTCATCAGGAAGGTTAATTGTCTGTGGAGCGAGGGCATTTTCTGTTATCAGACTTGAATGTTCACCAAGGCTCTCAATCATCCGATGAACTGAATATACTGCAATTGTAGCATGAGATGTATCATATGATCGTTCTTCATGCCATGCTGCTGCGTGCATTATTATTGCCCAGATTGCCGATGGTCTAACAGAAGGTAACATAGCTCTGACTGCTTTCACAGCCTCTCTGCCCTTTGTCTTTAGACAAGATTCAACAAGGTCCATACGAGCATATCACCTGGTTGAGAATTGATTATGATACAATGAAGGACTCTCTACACACTGAACAGGTTACTGTTTCTCCCTTCACCGCAACTCTCTCTAACTCAGTTCTACAATAGGGACAACCATGAATTGTCTTTGGTGCAGGACCAGTTCCTGTTCCAAGAATGAAATCACCTGCATCGTGATCAATTCTGCCAGAGAGTTCTCTTCCATCAAGAAGGTCTCCTAGAATCTTGGTAACATTGTGTGCTGAAACTCCAGACTCTTGAGATAATCTCTCTATTGATATCCTTCTCATTGATTGAACAGTTCTTTTTACAGCTGTAACAGGATCAACAGTAGCTTTCTTTTTTATCTGAGGTGATTGCAATTTGGCGGTTTGTATCTCTGAAACATCTATTCTTGGAGTAGGCGTGGCTGTTATCAAGCTGGATTTCAGTCCATTCATCTTAGTCTGGTATTCTTCTTCTGATACCCATCCACGCATATAGTCAAGATCAAGGTCTTTGATTGCAGCTAAAGTTTTAGCATCTTCATCGTGGTCTTCCATACTTACAGTCTCCATGTTTCAGACTTCTACTATTCATCGATTACTCCATCAATATAAGAAGAGCTAGCTCATCATTGATATGAGGAGGATTGCTCTTAGTGATATAAGCGTCGACCTTCGGGTAATTCATCAAGAAGTAAGTCTTCTCTTTCAGCCTTTTTGACTGCTTTCTTTGCCTTTGCACTACCTATATTTTCAAGAGCTCCCGCTACCGTTTGTCTCACAAAAATTGACTCGTCATGAAGGGCATCAATTAGAGCCCCGACAGCCTTTGAGTCCTTTCTTTCCCCAAGTTGAGCTGCTACATGAATTCTGACCATATGTCTTGGGTCTTTGAGTCCAGTTATCAAAACCTGTGTTGCCTTAGGGTTCTTCATAAGACCTAATCTTCCAATCGCCCCAAGACTGACCTGTTCATCTTGATTTTCCATCTCCTGTTCGAGTTCTTTCAATACCGCATTATCAATTGCAGTTTTTGTTTGGCTTTTCTTCATTTTACTGGAAGTTTTCTTTTTTGGAGCTGGTTTCTTCTTTACAACTTCTTTCTTTGGCTTTGCATCTTTCTTAACTGGTTTCTTCTTTGTTGTCTTCTTCTTAGGAGCTGCTGCCTTCTTCGTCTTTGTTATTTTAGTGGTTTTTACGGCAGCCTTTTTTTTGGGTTTACTTCCTTTCTTGGTTGTCTTAGTAGACTTTGACAAGATGACGACTCCTCAAACGCGACAGGAATAGACAGACATTGTTTCATATAAAAAGTGTCTTAGTTGCTTTCGCCACAACGGAAACGCCTTAACTGGCATAAAACACCATTAACATGGTGCCTCCATTTGCACGAATTCTCTGCTGCATGTTCAATTGTTGATACAGCCCTAGAAGCTGCTAAGAGCAACAATGCTACAAAAATCACAGTAGTTAATATTGAAGTGGGCGAGTTTACATTTCTAATTCCTGAACAGCTTTCCTTCAACTTCGAGATTGCAAGTAAGAATACAATAGTGGAGGGTGCTGAACTTCACATTAAAAAAATCAAAGGTCAGCTTCTATGTGGTGATTGTGGTTTTGAAGGAGAATCGAAAGTTGATCCTGATATTCCACCTCAGATAGCTGTCTTTGCTCCTATGAAATGTCCCAAATGTGAATCCAGTTCGACTACAATCACTGGTGGAAAGGACTTCATCATCACTAGCATAGAAGCGGAGATTTCAGAATCCACTACCTAGTGAAAAAATTTGCAGGAAATAATCTGACAAAACTAGATTAGTATGGCGTTCAGAATACCATCTTGACCTGGGCGATTTGTGACCTTAGCACGACCCTTTGTAGTCTTGATGATTGTACCTCTAGTGATGACTTTTCTCCGTTGGTAGTCCATGTTTGCAGGATTTGTTTCAACATCCTGAATCTCTGCACGAAATGTAACTCCCTTTGCAGGGTCTGTTACGTTAACAAATTGAATTCTAAGGGCTGGGGTCTTCTTTGCCTTACCCCTGCTGTCGACTAGTATCCTCTTTGTGTCACCCATTAGGGTTTCAGTTGGAGTGCGGCCCATCTCATACTTTCTCTTGCTACGGAATCGCCTTAATCGAGATCCAGTGCTTGTACGATTAGATCTTCTATGCCAGATGGCCATATTTGACTACCTCTTTGTTAGGTCAATGACGCACTCTGTGGAGTGGTTTTAAATCTTGCTTAGTGGCGAACTTCCATAGGACGTCTAGATAGTCCTCTTCAAATAGAATCGAAGATTATCTTGAAGTATAGAATACTTGGAGAATGACCGATGCCTACGATAGAATCCGCTCACGGTGCTGGTGGCAAGATTATGCAACGATTGTTGGAAGAGGTAGTTATTCCCTCGTTTAGTCGAAGAAAGATTGGTTCTATTGGTCTTGATGAGATGGATGATGGGGCTACTGTTCAGGTATCTGGAACTAATCTGATTGTATGTACTGATGCACATACCGTTCATCCAATTTTTTTCCCTGGCGGCAATTTGGGCACCCTAACAGCTTGTGGTACTGTGAATGATATTGCAGTTATGGGAGCTAAACCAATTGCAATGACAAATACAGTCATTATTGAAGAAGGAACTAAGATTGAAACACTTCAGACAGTACTCATGTCATTGAACAGTATCATTGAACCACTAGGTATCGCAATGGTTGCTGGGGATACGAAGGTCATGCCAGTTGGAACCCTAGATGGTCTCATCATGTCCACTACAGGTATTGGTGAAATCTATCTTGACCGACCAGTGTCCGATGGCGGTGCAAAGGCAGGTGATGACCTCATAATTTCCGGTCCTATCGGAGACCATGGTACAGTCCTTCTAGCACATCGAGAAGGTTTGGAGTTTGAAACCAGTCTGACTAGTGATGTTGCTCCCCTTTGGAATCCAATCCGTGCCGGTCTTGATGTGGGGGGTATTCATGCCATGAAAGATCCAACAAGAGGCGGTACGGCGGTTGCATTAAATGAAATAGCATCAAAATCACAATTGGAACTTGAAATCCAAGAGAGTCAAATTCCAGTACGCCCCGCAGTCCAGTCACTCTGCGAAGTATTGGGTCTGAATCCATTACATATGAGCAGTGAAGGCAAATTCGTAATGGCTGTTGATCCTAATTACACCGACAGTATCCTTACTGCCCTTAGCAAGCATGAATCTACCAAAGATGCCCAGCTCGTAGGGAAATTCCAGAAAGGTTCATCGAGGGTTCTCATGAAAACTGCAATCGGTGGGAGAAAAGTAATACAGGTACCTTATGGTGAACCAGTGCCTCGAGTGTGCTAAAGTTCACTCCTCGGAATTTTAATAACTTGGATATCAGTGGCTATACTTGTGAAATAAATGAAAATCGCCCATCCGCTTGTTATCTTCCTTACTCTGTTGACTACAATATCAATTGCTGTAGGCTACTTTTTTCCTACTCAAATAGCACCATTCGCTTTCTCTCCCACAATATACCTACTTCTTTGTTTTGCAATGGCCGGTCATTTACTCGAAGAGAATTTTACTAAAGCATGGGAAATGGAAGCAAAACTGAGGAAGAATGCTGATGGAACTCCCAAAGAATCAATGAGTACACGGAATTTCTTTGTAGCTTTCAGTCATGTCTTAGTTTTGCTGAGTTTTCTGTTCTATTTTCCAATTACTACAGGAGACCCTTGGGCAATAATCTACGGTATTGGTGTAGCATTCAATGGAATTCTCAATGGCGTCGCTCATACAGCAATATTAATCAAATTCAGAAAAAATACTGGTTTTATTTCAGGACTCTTCCTATTAGCTCTTGGAATCTTACTTCTGGTGTCAATAGGTGCACCATACTGAGAAGTACGGTCAAAATTAGATTTCGGCCCCAGTAACCTCTTCTGCTTCTCGCTGAGCTTCAAGTATTTTTTTCATTTTAAATTTGAGTTGAGCTTTAAGTTTGATTCTATCACTATCAAGTCCAAAGTAGTCAGCAAAGAGTGGAGTTGTTGTCAGAGTTTTCGACCTTCCTTCTGGCACAGCCTCAACAAATTTCTTCTCGATGAGTTCCTTTACATGATCGTAGCAGTGTGTTCCTCTTTCTGTTACAAGCACTGACTGGATAATTGGTTGTTTTAATGCGATAATCACCAAAGTCTGCAATGTAGCATACGATAGAAGACCACCAGGTATCAATTTTCCAACACTTGGTGTGAGTTCAGGTCGGAGCTGCATTGCATAACGGTCTCTAGGAAGAGATACAACTTCCAAAGCTCCTTTTCGTTTACTGTATTCAAAACCGAGTTCGTCGAGAAGTTTCTGTACAGTTGATTGTGATTTTCCTATGATATTGGATAACTCTTCAAGTGTTAAAGCTCTGCCTGATACATAAAGGGCTGCTTCAAGTTTCACCATATCATCTTCCATAAGAACACCCTAACTCTTTATCGTAGGTTCAGCTTCCTCAGCTTCTTCTTCATCATTAATCTCCGGTGGTTCAATCATCTTCACCCAAATAACACTTTCATCCATCCAGATGTCTATGAATTTACGACCATAAAGGAACAGAATTGAGAAGAAGACACGAACTATCTCCTTTCTAGTGTTGTTCATCAAGATATCAGTGAATTTTGAAGACTCTCCTACTTTCAGTAGTCTTTGCAGATCCGCATATACTTCTGCTAGAGTTTCTTCAATATTCGCCTGGTCCACGTTCATTTTGAATGTAAGTGGATCTACCTTTGTTCTATAATGGCGCTTGGTTGGAATACTTCTCTTTCTGGCCCCCTTGCTCAAGACATGGTCCATTGCTATTAGCAATTCTTCTATTGTAACTCTACGGTTAGTCAGTCTAAATGGTGGACGGATCAAAGGAATCTCAAGTTCCTCCTCACTGTCATCTTTCTCTGGTGGAAGTATTCCCAGTTGAACAAGGTCTCGTGTTTTACGCATGAAAATGACCGATGCAGAATAAAGAGCATTTCCTGATATACGGAAGTCAATATCTCCCATTCGCTTCATTTCATTAAGGAAACCAACAACAAGTTTTCCAACATCTACATTCCAAGGTTCCACTTTATCCAATTGAAGGACATCAGTAAGAAGGATATATGGTGGAGTTGCCCAGAATGGTGAGTCATCGCCCATCATGATTCAACGCTCACCTCTTCTAGATCTACTGACACAATCTTTGATATTCCATCTTGGTTAGATACGCCAATGAGAAGATCGGCTTTTCTAACAGTAGTGTCTCTTAATGATACCACAACAAACTGAGATGCTTTAGCCATCTCTGATATTAACAGAGCTACATTGTGAGCATTGACATTATCTAAAGCTGCATCAATCTCGTCAAAAATGTAGAAACTAGTGGGATTGTACATCTGGATTGAAAAGATTAGAGCAAGGCCAGTTATGGTCTTTTCTCCACCGCTCATAGCGTCAAGAGTGACTAATTCTTTACCTCTTGGCTTTGATCGTACAGTAATTCCGCCCATTAATGGGTGCTCAGGATTTTCAAGCATGAGTGTACCATCACCTCCAGGCGATAGCCGAGCAAATACTGTTGCGAAATTATCAGCAATCTCATTATAGACCGTTAGGAATTTCTGAGTCTTTTCTGCCTCAAGTTCTTCCATAAATGCAAGAATCTCTTTACGTTCCTCTTCCAGCTGGGTCTTTTTATCTACAATCTCGTCATATCGATCTCGTTCATTTTCATAATCTGTTAATGCTTTCAGATTAACAGGACCCATTGCTTCAAGTTCTCTTTCAATTTCTTTGATTTTCTCTTGAAATTCTTCTAGTTCTCTGTAAGTAAGTTCACGTTCATCCTTTCTATCTTCAAGCGCTTCATCTGTATCAGTGAGAGTTCCAAGTTCTGCGATAAATGCAACTATATCCGTTTCAAGACGATTTTGTTCAGTCTGTAGTCTATACACGGCTTTCTCATTCGATGTTTGAGCTTCACGAATCTCTTCATGTCTCATCCTAAGATTACGTATTTTCTCCTTCAAAGCTAGTTGGCGGACTCGTTTGTCCTTAACGGCATCATCAATCTCTTCTCGCTCACTCTTTAATTTGACAAATTCTTTCTCCCTTTCAGCGAGTCCCATTTCAAATCGCTTGACCTGTTCTTCCAATCCCGGCAGCACTGCATCTAGGGCTTGGATTTTAGACTCGATTTCGACAGCCTTTGGTCCTAGCCGTTCATCAAGTCCAACTCTAAGGGCTGTAAGGTCACTCTGCATCTTTTCACGTTTTTTCTGGTACTGCTCTAGGACCTCTTTTAGATCTTTAATATCCTGATTCAATTTCGCAGAATCTGATTTTGTGAGATCTTCATTGTACTGGTCACGTTGTGCCATTACACTTTCCCGTTGGACAGTAAGTTCATCATCGCGTTCTTGGAGATTAGCAATTTGAGTTTCAAGTTCACTGACTGTGAGTGTAACCTTCTCGATTCTTTCTTTCAGAATACCACTTCGATATTCTTGCTCATCATATCGCTCTTCATATTTTTCAAGATCAAGTCGACCACGATAATTCTTCTTTGATAGTTCTTGAATCTCAGTATCAATTTCCTTTTTCTGGCCTCTCAATTTCTCTTGTTTCTCGCGAAGTTCACTCAAAATAGCATCTAGACCCTGAAGCCGTTTTGTTATTTCTGGACTAGTATCTTCTACTTGGAGTGACAACCTCGCCGCACTTTTGTGATAATAACCGCCAGTCATAAGACCTGATCTTTCAACAAGGTCTCCTTCTAGTGAAACTGCACGTTGTCCCTTGAATCCTAATTGTTTAGCAGTATCAAAATCTTCAGTTACAATGGTATCTGAGAATACGAATTCGAAGGCTGGTGACATCTTCGGTTCAAAACTCACAAGATTAAGGGCAAAATCTATGACCCCTGCATCATTTGGAAGTTTTCTTGGTGAATGTGTTTTGATTTTATCAAGGGGTATGAAGGAGGCTCTTCCCACTCTATCTCGTTTCAGAACATCTACACATGCAGTGGCCACATCATCATTATCTACAACTATATGGGATAATCGATTACCCCCTGCAATCTCCATAGCTGTAGCATAGTCTGGATTAATAGTTCCCAATTCTGCAACTGTACCATGAATTCCTTCGATAGTACCGGTGTCCCTTAGCTCGAGAACCTTTGCTAGAGCTCTTCGCCTCTTCAGAAATGTATCTTCTGCTTCTTTTAGTGCATCTTGACGTGCCTGTACCTTAATCAGTTCTTCTCGAGTTGCTGCAACAATCTTCGCACTCTCATCAACTTCTGCATCTACTATCTTCAACTGTTTTGTAATCTCTTCAATCTCAACTTTTCTTTCCGTTTCAATCTGTTCAGTCTTCTCAAGTGATTCTTTATTTTCAGGTATTACTCCTCTTAGTTGTTCAAGGTCCTCAGTTGTTTTTTCAAGATTCTCTGTTGAATCACGAATATCTTCATACGATGTACCAAGTTCTCTATTATCGGTTTTAATTGTTGATCGAACTTCTGAAACGCCTTCATCAAGTGCACGTAGTTGATTATTCAAATCCT
>JABCSP010000092.1 GCA_018238825.1 Candidatus Thorarchaeota archaeon
GCTGCGAAGATCACAGATCATAAGACTGAATCAGCTTCAAAGATACAAGAACGTGTGAGCTCTCTCACATCTGGTGTAGCGGCTATAACAACCAAAGGAAGTCTTGAGGTGGATGGTTCAATCACTGATATGACATCCAAAATTGAAATGACTCATGAAGAACTCAGAACGTCTCTTTCAGCTGCTGGTGATGATATTAAGTCAAAATCAGGAAATCTTCTGACGAAGCATTTGAATCTCTCTAGCGCAGAATTGGATGAAATCTCTTCGAAGCTCAAACATGACATAAGTGAGAGTTATCAAAAGCTTGACAATCAGCTTGATTCATTGAAAGGCACTTTATCTGGCACAATGGAGAAACTTGAAGAAAGCCCAATGGTAGGTTTCACAGAAGCAACATTGGAAGAAACTTTTGCATCACCTTCGGGAGATGAAGTCGATACCAGAGACATTGCAGAACGACTCTCTAAGGTCTGGGAAACGGTTAAAGCTGCAGATTTTCCAGGTTCGAAAAAGACCTGGAATGTCGTCACAAGGGATGCGGTAAATGCACATATCAAAGACATGTTGACACGTGCAAAATCTAAGGTCACTCTCATTGTTCCTGAACCATCTGATATTCCCATAAGCATCTTGACTGAGCTGAAAAGTAGCGTTGGTGTTGAATTAGTGGTTACAGAGAGTGGTGCACTTGGTCCAAGTGTTAAATCTCTCATTGGAAGGGGCAATATTCGTGTACGGAGTAGAAGTGAAAAGGATGTCTTTGCATGCGTTCGTGACAGTGAGGAGGTTCTCATGGCACCTGCTGCATCAGTTGATACTGATGTTATTGGGGTTGTATCAGAGGACAATGGATTTGTCAGATTCGTTATGAGCATTGTTGGACCAATATTCCAGGCAAAGACAAAGCTTCTGAAACCTGAAGATCTCTAATCTACTAAGAAGTATCAAGAGAGTATTCAATCTACTAGAATGCTCTCTTGTTTCTTCTATCAATTGGTGGAAATGTCACTAAATTTTATGCTGAAGATGATTAAAGCTTGAGATTGTTCTCCCATATCTCGATAACCTTATATGTTACTACTTTATACATAAAGTAATAAAATAAGGAAGTTGATGACTAAAATGCAAAGAAAGAGAGGTTTAATGATTCTCATGATGGCAACAATCGTGCTATCTATGTACGTAACTCCTGCTATGGCAGTAACATCAGTATCGAATATCTGGACAAGCCCCCAGATTCAAGGTAATATGTCAAGAGACTATTACAAGACGGTTTCAGATACAGGAATACCTAATCCCACATATAACCGTCATATTGGTTGCATCGATGTCACATACTATGTCAAGTACATTAGTAACGATGACCCGAGCTATGACTACTACAGTATAGCTATCCGGCAAACTGTAACACCCGCAATAGCAATGTCAGGCGATGACTACGACTATGCAAAAATAACCCGCGGTATCGTCTATTTCAAACTACAAGACAGTAACCAGCTTGTAAAGGATATCTTACCTGGATATGGCGGAGTAACTGGGACTTGTACGTACGGAATAGGTGCCCGGGTTGGGTCTGGTGATGCTGATTTTACAACCACAGGATCCCTTTCGGTACCGGATGTGTTCATTGCTGGCTACAAGAGTTACACCTATGGGAGTACTAACAACTGGGCTAAGTTTGTTTGTAATTCTGACTCCTATGATGATGCGAATACATATCGGTGGACTGTCCTGATTAAAGTCAGAGAAGGTGGGGAGATCAATGTAAAGCTGGTCTTCAAGACTAATTGGCAAACTACCTCCGTCTTCCCAGGATTTCCATTATATCCCTCATATGAGGAAACTGTAACTGTACGCTTTGATGGTACTCCAGCACCACCACCTAGTGGCGGCGGTGGCGGATTCATATTCACATAGAATAGCAGCCGCTGATTGATCCTGAAAATTAAGCCGGTCCATCACAACCGACCGGCTCCGTTTTTTTTAATTATCTACATCATTCATTGAATCAATCTATTTGATCCTATCCTTGAAAACAGTTTTCACCAGTATAACATTTACACCCAGTGTAATTAATTCAAGGAGTCCAACAACGACAAAAGCATTGTTCAATCCGATTATTGGCATCAGGACCCCAAAGACAATCGGGCCTACCGTTATTCCAAGATTTCCTAGGAAATTGAAAAAGCCCATTCCCATTGCGGAGTCTTCTTTCCCTACAATGTCACCAACTAATGCCATAGATGGAGGGGATGTGATACCTGCAAAGATGCCTAGAATCACCAGCATTATGAGAAGTATATCGAATCCTGTCATTCCGACTATTCCAATCATAGATAGCACTATTCCAAATCCAATACTTCCAACTACTAACTGTGGCAATCGTCCGTATTTGTCTGATAATTTACCCATTGGATATTGTAGAATAATGTAGGGCGTGGCAAAGATGGCAAGTGACATCCCTCTAAGTCCTTCATCTAGTCCAAGTACTACAGAGAGGAAGAATGGCAAAGCTGTTAAAATGAAGCCAATATGGAGTCTATCAATTAGATTGAATAATCCTGGAACAAGAAGTTCTGGTTTTTTCCGTGCGATCATGAAACTCTGCCCTAAGGTTGGACGTTTCTTGGTCATAGGGGGGTCTCTCAATGCTATCAATGCTATCACAAGAACAACTGCATTGAGACCCACAGCTGCATAGTATGGGAGAAATACATCAATTTTAGCAATAATCCCACCTACCGCTGGTCCCAGCGCAAAGGAAATGGCCAGGAAGGCTCCAAAGATACCCATAGTCTTTCCACGATTGTGTTTATCTGAGAAATCAATTGCAAGGGTCATGAATGTCTGCCACACCATGACTGTGAAGGAACCTTGGAGGAACCGGTAGAGTAGTAGCATCGGAAATGAAAGTGTGGTGGTCATCAACCAATAGAAGAGCATAGAACCTGTGGCTCCAACTAGTACGAATTCACGACGTTTTCCCCAACGATCAGACAGCAATCCTGTCGTAATTCCCATGATAAGATACGAGAGGTAAAGAGTACTATCAAATAGTGAATACTCAAATTCAGTTACTCCCACAAATCTGTCGAGAATAAATTCAGGTTGATTCACATGCAATAGAGAAGCTGCTGAAATTGCCAATAATGTAAGTATTCCCAGAAGGACTACTCGTTTGGTGTTTGGTGCGGTTTCAGTTACTTCCATTTCAATTGTTTCAGCTTCATCATTCATCTATACATCTCTCTTGTAATCGAATGCATTCCAAGATTTGCTTGCGCTATTTAAGTATCTCTTATCTTTTTGTTCATTATTCTGGATGACATCACTCTAAATCAAGTACAAGTATAGATCTGTCTTTTCATCGGATTCTGTTGGAGTCCAATCCTTGAGAATAAAATGATGGGATACTATTCGTGAGCCGGGTTTTAATTCCTTAGCAAATTTTTCTCTTAGTTTATTGTTTACACCAACACCCAGATACAATGTAACAATTGAAGCTTCTCCAATATCGAAGTTGAAGAAATTCCCTCTTGATACTTGAACTTGGTCTTTCAGTTTGTGATGTCTTATAATCAACTTCGACCACATAGAGCGAATCGGATCTGCTTCAATACCTACTGCCTTTGCGCCAAATTCTTTTGCAGCCATTATAATAATTCGACCATCGCCTGAGCCTAAATCGTATAGTGTGTCTCCCTCTCCCACATTAGCGAACTCAAGCATGGTTCAAACTTTAGACTTGGATGTGGGTGCCTAAGGAACACCTAAGATTGCTGACCATACGACCCAAATCAGGAACGTAATTACAACAGCTTCAACGACAATAATTGCTATCCAAAATCCATTATGCTCTACCATCTCAACTTGTACCTATGACATTCCTTCTTGTAGGAATGGATTATGTCTTAAACATAGGCATGAAACTTGAAATTCATTCCCAATCGAGAAGTCGGTGTTCACCCTCAAGGCTCTTAATGTCAGTAACATCCTGTGATGCTTCAAGTGTTCCCATGAATTCTCCATTTTCATCTCTCACTGCGTAGTAACTAATGAGTAGAAGACAGTCATTCATTTTGATCCAGAATACAGCTTTGTCTTTTTTTCCTTCCTTGAAATATGTTAGAATTTTCTTGACCTTGTCATAGCTATTGCTAGGATGGCAGGCTATCACACTTCTACCAATTACTGCTGGACTTCTTGGGAATAGTCTGTCGTCGGTGGCTGAATAGTACTTGACTTCTTCATCCACCCCAACGAATGAAATGTCGAGAGGTAGGTGTCTAAGAAGTAGGTCAATTTCTTTCTGTGTAAGACTCCCCGTATTCAAATTAATCTTGGGGGACTCGGATTCATGATCGACCTGATGAATGTCGATTGGTGTGACCGGTTTCCACTCTGCTCTTGGTGTGATCCATGAATATCCTATTTCTTCTTCTCCAAAACGGACCTTGCCCCAATCATATTCAGACAGGTTCTCAAGTGACATTGGAAAGAGAATGTTTTCTTCTTTGTATATCATCTCTTCAATGGCAACAAGTAGTTCGTTGAGATTTGATTCATTCAGCTTGTTAATCATCACACGGATTTCATCTTGCTTTGCCCACATCACAGTTGATGGGCCAGTGACACCAGCTTTCTCCAGAAGCGGAAAGAGTTGATTCTGGAGTCTTGTGTAATGAGTGAGTATCTTCTTTAATTCCTCAATCGCACCATCATCATCTGGATTATCTTTGAGACGGTCGACCAACTTCTGTGCTTCTCTGTTTTCACTCATGTAGGTGTGTATTGGATGTCCCGGTGTAGTTTGGGGCGTTTGCTGAACATCTAGGGATTCCTTGAAGACCTGTACGTGTAGATCACAAAGTGCAGTCACTTGTTTTGCAGTTAGTTCACCAGAAGAGATGAGTGACTGTTCCATGTCTGCAACCTCAGTAGCACTCACATCAACTAGAATCTCCTTGAAATCTGATTG
This sequence comes from Candidatus Thorarchaeota archaeon, assembly GCA_018238825.1. Lineage (GTDB taxonomy): Archaea > Asgardarchaeota > Thorarchaeia > Thorarchaeales > Thorarchaeaceae > SMTZ1-45. Next base: position 4,982 of record JABCSP010000092.1, read on the forward strand.
CAAACTTTTCATTTCTCCTCCTGCGTGCAGTCCTAATACGATTGTTTTCAGCTTCCGCTGTCTTTTCTCAAGTTCCTCTTGCCATCCACCTTGTTCCTCAGCTTCTTTGTCAATGATAACGATTTCATCGGATTTTTTTGAGATTGATTCGGATAACAACACGAAAAGTCGGTTCAATGGAACTTTTGATAACTTTGAAACATCAGTCAGTGTTGCTCGTTTGCCAATGGTCCTTTGTAAAATCGGATTCTGTATTATCTTCAATCTTGGTGAAATCTCAATAAGCGTATCAAATAAGAACGGAAATTCATTTGCCAGTTCCAGAATTTTGGTTGAAGCTTTTAGAGTGGTTGACATGAAACTACCCAAGCTGAAATAAAAGTTAACTATATTTAAGTTATATGGTTTGTTACGAAAGTTGATTACTTATTTGAAACTCTGCTTGATTGATAACTAATAGAAGCAAAAATAATAAATATATCTGGCTTTATTGGTTGATTTAGATGGAGTCAATGAAAATGACCTGGAAGGAACACATTCGAGATATTGCTGAATTACAAAATGATGAAACTCCTGAACCTCGTTTATTCAAGGTAGTGCGTTATATGCTTGATAAACCGATAGCTATTCCTCGTCAAGTACTTGAGAACTATATTTGTGATCGTATCGAAAGTGCATGGGATGCAATTCTGGTTGCATTAGGTATACATAAAATGCAAGGTACCGAATCCGAATGGAAAAATGTCAATTGGGTTGCACACACTGACAGTGAAGCAGTTCCCTACATTTCATTTGCCACGATTGACATGGGTGAATAATCACTTCAGACCATGCCTTGCCTTATAGCGAGCAATTGCAGAAGCTCCCAATCTTCCAACACTTCTGTCAATGTCTTCCTTACGAATTCTGATCATTGAGGGTCGTCCATGGCAGCAATTGTATTTGCCTGTAGTAGCTGATAATTCTAAAATGATATCACGTATCTCATCAGTACTAAGAGATTGGCCTGCTCGCACAGCAGAATGACATGCAGTGACTTTGACAAGATTATCCATGAAGGTTTCTTCAGCTTCTTTTCCGCCCAAGTCAAGAATCCTGTCAATTAACGCCAGTAATTCTGTTTCTGATGCGGTTCTTCCTAGAATCTCTGGAAGCGTGGATATTGAGACCTCATTACCTCCGAAACTGCTGATTGTGTAACCAATGGATTCTAGAGTATCAGCTAAATCTACAATTTGTTCTGCATCCTTTGGACTAAGACTGAGGATAAAGGGTTGTAGCAATTCTTGAACAGCGACTCTATCTTGATTGACTTCCTTTCTTAGCTGCTCATATAGCACCCGTTCATGTGCTGCATGCTGATCAACAATCAACAACCCTTCTTCAGATTCAAGGAGAATATAGAGGTCATGCATTTGACCAATTATCCTGAAGACCCCGCCAAGGAAATCGACTTCAGAATCTTCTTCTGCGCTTTCACTAGAAGGTATCAGTATTGTTTGTTCTATTAGCGGTGCTGCTCCTATCTGATTATGGCTTGACGGTTGAGAACTAAGTTGTGTTGGTTCTGTTGTGCTTGATTCAGCAGCATACCCAATGGTTTCGTCTAATGACGACTGCAGGGTTGCAGTTTCTTCAGCATCACCATTCATTCCAAATGCTTGTCGAACTGCTTCCTTAACAATATCACAAACTTTGCTTATGTCCAGAACTCTAACCTCTCTTTTTGTTGGATGTACATTTACATCCACCTTGGAGAGTTCCATAGAAATATCCAGGGCACAGATTGGATATTGGCCTTTCATCAGTGTTGTAGAATATGCAGATTCAACAGCTCGACTTAGACGCTCATCTGAAATAGGTCTCTTTAGTATCGAAAAATATTCTCGTGATCTGTTACCGCGTGAAACAGGAGGTCTCGCAACAAAACCTGAAATCCTGATATTCCCTAATGAATGGTCTACATTGACTAATGATTTAGCGATATCAATTCCCCAGAGAGAGGCAATTCTATCGCTGGCCCCTTGATTTGGAGGGCAGTCGATAATCGTTATCCCGTCTCTTAGCAAACGGAAACCAATCTCAGGAAGGATTGCTGCCTGTTTCATTACAACTTCTTGGATTCTCTGTGATTCAACTCTTGCTTCCGAGAGATGTTTTCTACGAGCTGGTATATTTTTGAAAAGATCTGTTACTTCGATAGTCGTTCCCTTGGGTCTTGATGTTTCATCAACACTTGGGTTCTCTCCAAATCTCGCAATGATTAAAGTCCCTGTTTCATTACCTTTTGTTTGCGTGGCAATTCTGATATCTGCTACAGCCGAAATACTTGCTAGAGCCTCTCCTCTAAACCCATAGGTGGAAATCTCATCAATATCCTCTTTCGTACTGATCTTACTAGTTGAATGACGTAGAAGGCAGATTGGACAATCGGCTTTCAAAATTCCTGAACCGTTGTCTGAAACCGTAATCGAGCGGATTCCGCCCTCATTGATTGCAATATCTATCATATCTGCTCCAGCATCCAAGGAGTTTTCGATAAGCTCCTTAACTATAGATGATGGATTTTCAATTACTTCTCCTGCTGAAATTAATGAGACCAAGTCCTCTGCTAGGACTCTAATCTTGCCCATATAATCACCTCAAGCTCGCGTGGCCGAGTATTCTACAACGCCGCCGACAATGGTCATTTCTACAGTTATGTCCTTGATGGTCTCAGGTTCAACCTTGAGAATGTTATCAGACAAAACTACAAAATCTGCCCTCTTACCAACCATCAGACTTCCCAATGAATTTTCTTGGAATACTGAATATGCACTTTCCATTGTGTAGCACCTAAGTGCTTCTTCCACAGTCAGTCGAACTCTATCATTGGGGTGAGTCGTAGCAGACCAGATGCCGTATAGAGGTCCATATGGCATTCCATCTGATCCGAAACATAAACGCGCCCCATTATCTAGAGCCACACGAAACATATTCATTCCACGAACGGTTTCAGCATCTAGCCGTTCATCGTAGAGTCCTCCAATTTGTTGCCATCTTCCTACAAAGTTAGGCTGCATAGAAAATATTAGACCTAGACTGACCGCACGGCGAATCTG
>JABCSP010000093.1 GCA_018238825.1 Candidatus Thorarchaeota archaeon
GTGAACTAACTATTCAGTATGATATTACCATAGACGAAGAAACTGGAGAAGTTCATGCTGAAAGTTTGTACACTATTGGTCAGGTAAAACAGCTCAAGCATTGGGGTGTAGAAAAGACTCCAAGTGATATAATTGTTGAAACAATGGAGATCTCCGCGGTTCATTTCATGTCCATCTTTGCAAGTAATTACTCAGTTGTGGGTACAACCAGTGGCAATACAATTTCTTCCCCAACAGATACTACACCAATGGATGAAAACGTAACTATCCAAGTAGGTGATGACGATGAACGCGCATTCGATATTGGATTCGGTCGACAATATGCTCTCATCAATGAAACATCTGACACGGTTGTAAATAGTAGTCTTACGGCCCTGAATACACTTCTAGGTGTAAGGCTCAGTGATCTCATTCTTGTTTCATGGCAAGCTCCACTTTCTGGTTGGCTCTTTGCACACATGGCATATGGCCTTTCTACCCAGCTTCAGAGTACCTACTCGACTGTTAGCGGAATGGTTTCCAATGTCAATACTGCTTTCACCAACACTAATTGGTGGTATGCGGTTACATTCCCAACTTGGAATGGGCTAAGAGTTGAACAGGATCCTGTATATGTAGCATATACAAATCTTGCCACTTTATCTACTACTAACGATAATAGCGGAGGTTTTGTTGCAATACTCTTGCTTGTCACTGGAATTGTTGCTGTCGTGTGGGTTATTCGGAAACGCAGATAGCTACATGAATAGTGTTCCTTGAAATGATTGAATCTTTTCGAGGAACAATCTTTCTTTTTTTTTGAATATATTATCGGGCTATTTAAGAGATGTATAGCAGTGTCTGATTATTGAGGACTTGACAAGTGATTTACGAGCGGCTATGCAATTTCAGTTCTAGAATCCTTCCGTTTTCAAAAATTACTAGAAAAATCGATGATAGAGACCTTACCCGCGCAGTACGATTTCTTTCACCCATGATGACAGTAACCACTCAGGGTGTTGTAGCAGCATCTTACTTCTCAGCTTCATCTACATTCGTACTTGCAGTGCTGATGCTGATATTCTTCGGAGTTAATCTTCTTCTTACTATCCCTCTTGCTGCGATGGCCTGCGTTGTTGTTTACTACATTGTAATTTCATATCCTATCTCTATGATGAATAGCTACAAGCTAGGTCTCTCTGAGGAGGCCGATTTAGTCTTCGAGCAATTCATTCTAATCTTCCAGACTGGTGGCACAATCTTTGATGCAATTGAGATGATTGCTCAATCTGACCATCCTTACTTATCCAATGTTTTTTGTCAAATTCTTGGTCGCATTGCAGAAGGTGTACCACCAGAAACCTGTCTGATGGATTTTGCAAAGGACCAACCATCAGATGATATTCGTAGATACTTCACTGCTATTGTCGCATCACTTGAGAAAAAGACGGACCTGCTTGATACTCTCTCTGGTGAATCATTTGAGGCTGACCTAGCGCTACGTCAGAAGAATCTGGAACTGGAGAGTCGACTTCTTGTTGTTGCAGCCTTGGTTACATATGTCCCAATTATGTTTACTCTTGCAGTTTCACTGTCCGGATATGCTACTAATCTAATTGTATTATTAGTTGTTCCAATATTTATTCTTCTTAATGCTGTTCTTCGATCTCGTTTCTCCCGTCAATTTTCTGCATACTTTGACAGACCCCGTGATGATTCTATATTAGCACCAACACAGAAAGAGATTGTTACAGAATATGATGAATTTCTTAATTTTATGATTCTCCTAGGGCAACGCCTTTCATCTGGTGATACTCTGGAAGTAGCACTTGTGTCAGTTCGTGACGATATTGAGCCGAAAGCACAATCCTTGGTTGATATTACTAATCATGCAATCTATCAGGAAGGTTTGAGTTCTGTTGAGGCCATGGATTTAGCCGCCAAAGCTTCTATTGGACAGAGAGTTTCCCAAATGATTACTATGATTTCATTGATGTGCGAAGCGTCTACATTTAGTGCAGGTGAGAGAATCACAAGGATTGCATCACGTCTTGTAAAACGTTCTGCGATTGCAAAAGAACGAGACTCAATTATTGCAGCTCAGAGGATGAAGGTGTATCTTCTAACACTAGTAAGTGCTGCAGTATTAGGTATGTTAGCATCGCTTGCTCCATTTTTGCACATTGGGTCTTTCTTAGCTGAAGGTCCAGTGTTAATTACAGATCCAATTTCTATTCTTGATATTGCCCCACTTCTTGGAGCACTTGGGATTACTACTCTCTCCATGGGATACCAAAATACAAGAATGGTCAGTGGTCCAAAACCCGTAGTGATGGCATTGGTTTGTACTCTATTATTTTGGATTTCATTTGCATTATCTTCAAATTTAATGAGTCTGAATTTGGTGTAGTATAGTTTATTTGTAGCTGTGAGCATTGCGTTTCTAGTTAGGTTGAGGTTATATTATGCAAATCCCGATTTTAGATTACACCCTCGCTGATATCATGCTTTTCTTCCAGAATGACTGGATTCTAGCATGGGTGATTATACTATCAGGAGGTCTTTTAGCTATCTGGCTATTAGAGAATATCACAGATCCAATCCCGTTATTGGGTTCAATATTTGATCTGCTAGTTCACGTTGGTACCTACGTTGGCTTTTTTGTGGGAATCATTGACATATTTGTCGGATATGTTATCTGGACAGTTCAGCCAGGAGCGGCAGTAGTCGCAGGCATTCTGGTCCTGATGGGATTCACATTAGTCATGAGGATACTCGCAAAGTTTCCACTTGCAATAGTGTTTGCTGCGGGATTAGCAGTTTTTGGAGCTGCAACAATGTATGGAGCTCTTGCTCCATTAGTAGGCACAACTTGGTATAGTGCCGTTCCAGAAATTGCCCAGGCTGTAGATTTCCTGATCTCTGGCAAGGGACTAATAATAGTTGGTGCTATTATATTCGCTATTGTATACGTCATTAGTGATTTGGTGTTCAAAATAATAGCACTGATTGCAAAGATATTCGCTTCAACTCCTGTGAGTTTGATCATTGGTCTTGCAGCAATCGCAGTTGGTGTGATTGTTATTATCAATCCAGCTCTGGTTGGATTAATTGCTTGGCCTTAGTAGCATAAGAAATTGAGGGGGTCACTCCCCTCTTTCCTCTCTTTTTTTCTAACCACTCGTTGGCTTTCTAATTTCTCTATAGTATAGGAACTTCAAATCTCGTTCGCTATAGAATTCTGCTGCTTTGTCAATAGCTTTCTTTGCAGCAATTATTCCATTCAATACCTCTGAATAATACAGTTTCTTGTCAGGGTCAACTTGAGATTCACTTATTGTAAATCCCTCTGGAAGCTCATACTCATCCGGTGCCAACAGTGCTACTCGGAGAGATGACATACCTCCTTCAGATTCTAGCCAGAGTTCACAATACGTCATTAGTAGTCTCTTGGATTGTATCTTTTGGAGCAAATAAGTTTTCTATGGTGAGATTGAAACTAATGCTGTGAGAAATTCGAATATCCCAAAGGTATTATATAGTAACATTGCTTGCATTCTAGTGACTTTAATTAGATACGAATACTATCTATGAACATTATCTATAATCACTTAGATGATGTTGGAAGGAGGATGCAATGAATGTCGTTACGGTCTGAGGAATCCCTTCTAGTGAAAGAGAAGGATCGACTTGAAGCCAAGCTAGCAAAAATGCAGAAGAGCAATGCAAAGGCAAAATTACCAGAAAAAGAGAATATTCGGTATGATGAGATAACCACTCTGTTGAAGAAAAAGATCATCAGTGTTACAATGACACAATCCTTGGTGAATCACATCGATGAATTGGTAAAAGACCGTGTTGGGAGGTCTCGTGCACAGCTCATTGAGGATTCTGTTCGTTGGTTCTTGGACTTTACAGTCTATAGATGGAACGAGCGGGGGATATACGTTAATACATCCAGGTCTGCGTTCGAATCCGAAGCAATGTCATCACTCTTCTTCTCAAAATTGACTCCTACGGACCAGTATGAACTTGGTAATACTGCCGGTAGTCAAGCTCCTGTAGGTGATGTGGTGCGATTATTTCACGGGGCTGATCCAACTGATGTGGAAAGCCGTGATTTGGTTCTACGACTCCTTCAGGATAATGGATGGGGGTCAATATCCCATAACGAGAGCGGGCTTATTGTAATTGGGACTCCATTTTATCCAGCACCTTTCATACGTGGTTACCTTGAATCCCTTCTGAAAGTCAAGCTAGATGTTGTGGAAACAAATGTCAAGGAGAATGTGGCATTACAGATTAGCAAGTAATACGCTGACTGATGGTAATTACCACTCAAGTCCTTTTTCAAGAATCTCGAATTCACTTTCGTAAAGACCAGGAATACTTTCTATTGTACGTCTGATGTCAGGTTCTTTATCCCTGATTTTATCAGCTGAGAAGTATACTTCATAGATACATCGATTCTCCTCAAAACAGAACCCTGTTGTGAATAGTACTTTTAGATCATGATGCTTGAAGAGCTGGGTCATAGTTTGCATCAACGCAGGGTTAACCTTTTCAACCTCTAGACGTACTCTTGCCCCTCCTTCTTTCATCATCGGAATAAGTCGAACCTCGCCAGATCTCTCAAAATAAATAACCATGGCGGCCTTCATGCCATCAAGTTCAGCATTCTTGAAGAAATCTTCTGGAAGGCTAATTTCTCTCTTTTTATGAACGTCTGCAATCATTCCTTTAGTCAGTCCGGCCACGCGTATCGCCTCTTACCTGTAATAATGCATCAGAGTAATTCGAGTATTTGTATCTTCGTGCGCGCTACTATTAGACGTTTCTGGGTTTTATATCAGCAGATTTAGGTGTATTTTCGTCAGAAAGCCATAAAACAAATCCCCTGCATTATTGCTTTAGTACTCTGTTGGTGACTAAATATGGCAAAAGAAGGAGCAATCTACGTCTGTGACATCTGTCAACAAGTTATCGAAGTTAAGAAGTCTGGAGCTGGGACTTTAATCTGCTGTGGTCAGCCTATGAGGCTTTTCGAGGAAGAATAGTGCATTTGCACTGAAATTCATTCCGTGACACTTGACAAGATTTATATTCCCTCCGAATGGGCGGAGCAAAGTTACGGGGTATGTATTCATGTATGAGTTACCTAGACCTGTTGTGAAGACGAGAGATCTTCTGAATCTTCGCGAATATAAGACAACAGAATTGTTAGAATATGATGACAAATATGTCATGTATCCCACAAAAGAAAAGGATGGTATGCTTCTCAAGTATGTAGTCTGGATTCTAAAAGAATCACGTGTTGTTGGTATTGCTCTTCTCAGGGATCTTACAGGTAAGATGGACGAGAATGAAGCTCAGCGTGGAATGCTTGTTGGTGGCTCTAGATTTACTCCCGCTGGAAAGAAGTATGCAGCCAGTGCAAGAATTGAGCTTGTTGAGGGTGGATACGCTTCTTTTGACTTGTTTGAGCATGAACTAGTGCCTACGCACTTGATTGCAAGTGATGACGAAGTAGAAATGATTGTGAATCATTACAAGATTGAAAAGAAACAACTACCTCGGATTGCTTCAGTTGATCCTGCAGTAAAAGTATTGGGTGCAGTACCTGGCCACGTTATTAGAATTGAGCGTGAGAGTCTGACTTCAGGCTCTACATATTACTACAGATTTGTAACCTAAGACAGGCATTCGGCAATACTTATATCAAACCCACTCGGACGCCAATCTGAATAGGTGTTTTTTATATTGGCTGAAATTGAGATTCCACGCATTGTAGAGAAGACCCGAGCTCTTCTCGCTCTCAGAGGCTTTGGCACATACGAGCTACTAGAATATGATGATCGATATGTCATGCATCCACAAGGTACCTTGGCCGATGTATCTGTCAAGTATGTTATTTGGATTCTCAAAGAAGAACGTGTTGTTGGTGTAGCCATCGTACGTGATTTATTCAAAGAGATGGAAGAAACTGAATCACAGCGAGGAATGCTTGTCGGAGGAAATAGATTCACTCCAGCCGCAAAGAAATATTCAAAGGCATCCAGAATTGAACTGGTTGAAGGTCACTATGCTTCTTTTGACCTGTTTGATCATAACCTCGTACCTGGCCATATAATAACTGAGCAATCTGAGGTTGATCTTGTTCTTGGTCACTATAAAATCGACAAGACTCAATTACCTCGTATTTACACAAGTGATGCAGCTGCTAAGGTACTAGGCGCAAGAGTCGGGCAAATCATTCGAATTGAGAGAGAAAGCGAAACTGCTGGAACGACTTTCTACTATCGCTTAGTTATCGATAACTAATTTCACTCAAAATACTATAAGCCCCATTTGCATTGCGACAAGGAACATCACTACGCAAGAGATTAGTGGTAATGTGACGTTGTCTGTTCCTTTTGGACTGACGAGTTCAACAAGCGTGGCAACTAATGCACCAATGAAAGCAAGTAGAATCATATTCATATAATTTGCAGGTGTGAAAATTGGTGTTGCTAAACTGAAAATACCAAACCACCAGAATGCAATAACTGCACCAATGAATCCAAACACAAAGAGAGCAAGACTTCCTTGAAGGCTCCTCTTAGAACCGAAGATTACTTTGGTGTGATTTGCACCATACTTCATACCAATCGGTGCACTCATACCATCGCCAAACATCATGATCTGAATTGCAGCCCCAGCTACGAAGAAGATGCCTGCATTTCCAGTAAATGTGAATATCGCAGTCAAGATTGTTATTGATACTGCATACCAAAATGGACCACGGACACTTCCATGCTCAAGATCCTCTGGTCTAGCCATTGCCGCAAAGAATCGTCCAAAGCGCTCAGTATTGGCCATACCCAACATAATGACAAACAATAGAGCTACGATTGATGCGACCCATGGATGGGGGAAAAATGGGAGAGTCCATATAGCTGCTCCTGCAAAGAGATGAACTATCTTTCTTGAAATATCTGGGCTGAGACTCATTTTTCTTCTAGCAACATCTCCAATCGTAAGGATGACCACTGCATAGATTACAGCAATAAAAAAGACGACAATATCTTCGAATACAATAGCGAATTCAACTTGCAAGATAGTTACACTCCATCATTTCAGCAATGTAAACCTAGGAATATATCTATCGGCTAACCTGATTGAGATTACGTTTTGACGATATTTGATGGTAGTCCTGTTTCTTCTTCAAGGCTCTGTATTGTTTTCCTCACCAGCTCGGTAATTTCCTGTAGATTTTCTCCTCTTGCAGAAATCCACACTCTCAGAGTCTTTGATGTACCATAGGTCTTGGGCATTGATTTAACATATACCCCTGGATACTTTTCCATCACAACATCAATTGCAGGGGCGAAAGTGGATTCGTCATGCATTCCAAACTCCACTACTTGCTCGTAAAACTTCTGAGCAACTCGTTTACTGATCCATGGAACAATCGAATCGTCAAAGATGAATTTCAGTTCGCTTGGTACTCCTGGTAACGAGAAAATAGTTGAATTGCCTGCCTGAAGTCTGATACCCGGAGCTCCTCCAACTCTGTTGTCCAGAGGAACCGCACCTTTTGGAATTCTTGACATCTTAATTCTCGCTTCAGTCAAGTCCGGAGATTGGACAATTCCTTTCTCGTACAGGGTTTTGTATTGTCTTTCAACAATGGCCAACGCATCAGCATTATCAGACACATCTAATCCAAGTGCAACTGCAATAGATTTCAACGTCATATCATCATGAGTAGGTCCGAGCCCCCCTGACGTAATGACAACATCACAGACTTCCATAGCAAATTCTAGTGCCTTTCCAATTTCCTCAATCTCGTCTCTAACTGACACAAGTCTTTTGATTTGCAGTCCTAATGCAACAAGTCGGATTTCCATCCAATTCGAATTTGTATCAAGAACAAGCCCATCTAAGACCTCATTGCCTATTGCAAGTATTCCCACTGTTTTGATATTCGAATTCATCGGATTCACTCTCATCTTACTTGTTTCAAGGATTCAATTCAGAATCTAGCATCTCTGATAATATTTGCAATCGCT
>JABCSP010000094.1 GCA_018238825.1 Candidatus Thorarchaeota archaeon
ATTCAATAGGGGCATCAAACCGGGGAGGGTCAAATCGAATCTTGACTTTCCCGTCTTTAGTTAATTCCTCCACTAGGCGACCATTTGTTATGTTATTGTGTTGCGTCCATACCGTCTTCATAAGTGCCCACTCATCAAGTTCTTCTGGACGCGAAACCTTCTCTGATACCGATTCAACAAGACCAATCCAATCACGAATTATTCCATCTGACGTGGGGTCACCGGTAGAACGATCTGTTGTCATATCCCATTTGGTTCCTCTATATGTGACGTCGAAATTTATCCAAACCCACACTCCAATAATTTTAGTTGTAATCCTGCCCCATGGATGACAACCAAACTTTGCATGTGCATACGGATCGTCTTCATAACTTTTTTCTATTCTATCTTTGAGTTGCTTGATCAGGAACTCGTTGAGTTCCGCTGTATCGACTGATTTTTTCTGCAAGCATTTTCACCACTTTGATTTATTTATTGAATTCAAGAGGTGCAAGTTTTCTGAATCATGAGCCGCTTATACTATCTAGGAATCACAGCACTGAACCCTTTACGCAATATCGTATCAACAATCTCGTCAGATTCGTTTGGAAAATCCTTGGTATAATGTGCGCCGCGACTTTCCGTTCTCATCCTTGCCATCTTGATAATCAACTCTGCAACAAGTGCAATATTTCTTAGTTCAACTAGATCAGGCGTGATATGGAAATCCCAATAGAATTGATCTATCTCCCGCATTAAGAAGCTAATTCGGTTTCTTGCGCGGATGAGCCTCTTATTAGAACGAACTATTCCCACATAGTTACTCATGATTCTGCGTATCTCATCCCAGACGTGAGAGATCACAACTAATTCATCGGGGTCAGTTGCATCGCCGGTATCCCATGGAGGGATGACTACAGCGGGAAACTCTTCTTTGATGTGCTCAATAGCGACAATAGATGCATTATGTGCTATAACTGTTGCTTCAAGTAATGAGTTGGAAGCAAGTCTGTTCGCACCATGAAAACCAGTACAAGCAGTTTCACCAATAGCAAATAAACCGTCAACATCAGTTCTTCCATTGATATCAACTTTGACTCCACCCATTATGAAATGTGCAGCAGGAACAACAGGAATTGGCTCTTTCGTGATATCAATACCCGCTTCAAGACAACCTTCGTAAATCTGTGGGAATCTATCTTTGATAAAATCAGAGTCTTTGAAGGTGATATCAAGCCACATGTGGTCAGCGCCAGTTTTCTTGAGTTCGTTGTCAATTGCTCTAGCAACAACATCACGAGGTGCTAACTCTGCATCTTTGTGGTAGTCTGGCATAAACCGAACACCATCAGGACCCAGGAGCAGTGCACCCTCTCCCCGGAGTGCTTCGGAAATCAGCAAGGCTCTCTGTTTATGGTGATATAATAGAGTTGGATGGAACTGAACCAGTTCCAAATTCATTATACTAGCACCAGCACGGAAAGCCATCGCAATTCCATCGCCAGTGGCTACATCGGGATTGCTTGTATAGAGAAAGACTCTCCCAGCACCACCAGTGGCAAGAACTGTAACTTTTGAAGCGAAATGCTCAATCTCATTTGTATTGTTATCAAGGACATATGCACCGTACGCTCTGTTATTTCTTACATAGAGATTTACAGCCATGTGGTTTTCAAAAACGGTAACATTCTCAGCACATTCAATTCGCTTTACAAGTGCAAGTTCAATGTCCTCACCGGTGTGGTCCTTCACATGAAGAACTCTTCTTTTACTATGACCCCCTTCTAAACCCAGTTCATAGCCAGTTTCTTCCTCACCACAAAAATCAACGCCTAAATTCACGAGTTCACGAATTCGTTCGGGGCCATCTCGAACTATACTTTCAACCACATCAGGATGACATAGATTATCGCCAACACGAATTGTATCCTGAATGTGTAGATCTATTGAATCTTCAGGGGACACAACTGCGGCAATTCCACCTTGAGCTCTGACGGTTGAAGACTCTGTCATTCGACCTTTGGTGATTATATGGACAGAACCATGCTTCGCAGCCTTCAAAGCAAATAGCAGACCTGAAAGACCGCTACCAATAACAAGGAAATCCGATGAATACACACTGTTTGCCATCCTGAAAGGCCTCGTAATCACTTCATTGTCTTGTGTTCATAAGGCTTCTTAAAATTTATAGAAAGATATTAACATCATGAAATCTAGGTTTTTTCAAGGTAGAAACTGGAATGACAACATGTGAGGAGTGTATACGTTTCGGGTATACTAAGACAAATCAAGAATCAAATCCTTGTGCTCTATGTGGCGAGTTACGATGCGAGGACCATATGATCTGGGTTCCAGCCCACGAGTTAGAGAAACCATTTGAAGAGGCTGAAGCAATAATTGACCTGATTAAGCATGGAAAAGTCAGTGGATACTACGGATTTTGTGGGAGATCGTCACACGTCCCAAGGGGGCTTCCAATTCGACATGGCAAGGGAAAGGAAGGAGGAAAGGTCGTTCACCCAATCCTTGACCATGAAAAGAAACCTGGTTTAGAGAGTTTCAGAGCGTGGGAAATTGGAGCTATCGAGAATGGATTTGAAACACCTTGGGAAGTGAAACGATATGCTCTATCCTGCTCACTTGCTCCTGTTATGGCCCTGATTGCAACTATGTATCAAAGTGGTAAAGACCCTTCTTCATTCTTGGAGAGTCTGTTTAATTCTGCATTCAAAACCTTTGCAAACAAAAAGTCCATCTTCTTCTTGGAAAATTGGGACAAGTTCGTCAAAACAACCGGCCCAAACCCATCAAAAGAAGACTTGTTTAGCTATGCATGTTCTAGATGTGCTGTGATCCCATGTATGAATAGACAGGCTCCATTCTACGACAAGAAGATGTTTCGAAAACTAGTAAAAACGCCAGAGCTCCTTGAACAATAAACTTCCATAATCTGCCATCTCAAATAGCATTAAAAGTGCTTAAAAGTGCTTAAAAGCGCCGCTCACCCAATGTGTGTGATAGTATTATGGACATCGAAGGTGTAGTGATATTCGAAGCGGATTCTGGTGTACCACTTTATTCAAAGATGAAAGGAAAGACAGATCCCACACTCTTCTCCAGTTTTGTGAGTGCAATAGGACACTTTGCCAAGCAAATGAAACTTGGTGGACTCTCATCATTCACAACTGAAGAGAAGGTCATATATCTTGCACCAAGAGACAAGACCATCACTGTGCTAATTGCACCTAAAAAGAAGGAGCATCAAGAAGCATACTCTCTTGCTAATGAATTGGGCAGAAAATTCGAAGAAAGGCGATATATCGCAACTACACCTCAATCTGACGACTATGATGATTTTGAAGAGATTGCGGACGAGTTTCTAAAGAAAATTCAAAATCCATTTGTGAGTCAAGTTTCAAGTTTCGTTCATGAAAAGTATGGTGGCGAGATTTCTATTGAAGCAAGACTTTTCAAACGAGATGGTGGTCAGGGGGTTGTTGATATCCTTATTGACACTAGCTCGAAAGAAGATGGTTCTATTAATGGAGGTAGTCTTTTTGGCACCCACTACATCTTTGTTAATGTAACAGAGGGAACTTTAGGAAGAATACAATTGATTGACTTTATGGATTCCCTAGAACGATTTGGTGTGAGGTTCATGTTTAAAGACGAATTTATCTTTAGACCGTACTTCCCATCAAGAGCTGTGTTAGTTGCAAGAAACTTTGATCAAGGTGCACTTCAGTTCTTAGAGCGTTATACTAAGAAAGGGAAGACCTTCGTTGACGGAACTCACATCTATGCAGGTCTCAAAATGAAAGATATTCCAAAGGATACTCGCTGTTTTGTAGACCTTTGGCAATGGCGCGATGATGCTCCTCCAGAAAGGGTTCAACTGTGATTTATCGCGCATTATTAGTTGGATGAATTTGTCTATCACTATCCATCGAGGACCGACTAGAAATTTGTTGACGGATTATCGCAGTTGTAATGATAAAATCTATTTTTAATACTTACTAAGTTCATAAGAAAAATTGTTATATGTAAAGTGAATAAGGATACACAACACCCATTGAGATGATTATCATGTCCGATTGTGAAAAACTTGCCACATGTGCCTTCCATAAAAAGTATGAATCCATTGCAGCTTCAACAATAAAAAGATTGATTGATATGTATTGTACCGGCGATAATTCAGAAAAGTGCCTGCGAAAGCAATTCATAGAAAAAACAGGCGAAGACCCACCAGTTTCGATGATGCCAAATGGTATTGATGCAGAATCCGGGAGAAAGGTTGATTTCTAGAGTTCATCACATTTTATTCAAGAGTTTTTTCAGCAAGGCTCAATTCATCAGTTTCCTTCACACCAGCAAATCGAACAAGCGCCACACCAATTATTGCAGTAATACCAGCAAGTAAGGTGATAATTTCTGGAGGTTCACCAAGTACAAAATCACCAGCTATGCTGACAAATGGTATGAGAAAGAGAAACGAAGATGCCTTAGGAGCTCCTATGGTTTCAACAGCAGTGAAATATAGAACATATGCTAAACCAGAGGCCAATACACCGGAAAAGAGTAATCCAAGAATCGACCAAGCATCAAAGATTAGAATCAGTGTTGTTCCCTCTAATAACAATAGAAAGATGAATGGAAGAATCATAACTGAAGATACAGCGTGCTTTATTGTCATAACAAAGTATCTGTTTGCTCCCTCAAGATAGTGAAGCGTGATAGTGTAAGCTCCCCATGCGAACATAGCAATTAGTGAAAATATGATTCCGAGTTCCAGACCCGGTGAAATGACCCAGGAATTCCATAGGAAAACTAGCCCACCAATTAAACCAAGAAGGAAACCAAAGACCTTCAGTGGCGTTAAACGCTCTTTGAAATAGTACACACCATAGATCAGAACAAGAATGGGACATAGATTCACAATTATTGAGCCTGTACCTGAGGTAACAAATTCAACGCTCATATGCAAGGACATTACAAAGATAGCTGAAGCAAAAGCGCTCAGAAGAAGCATCTTCTTGTATGGTGCAATCTCTTTGAAAATCACATTCAGACCCTGTTTCTTGTAGGCTATCACTGCAATCATAGTGAATGTGCCGATAATGTATCTGAAGAGCGCGTAGAGAATACCTGAAACCCGAATAGGATCAATTCCTGATAGGAATCGAGCTATCACGAAATTTATTCCCCAGAGAAGAATAACAGTAGCCAACATCAGGTAGGGTCTTCGAGATGACACAATTTCTCAGGAGATGGCTACTACTTAGAGATAGTGATTGTGGTACTATTTTACTTATGGAAAGTAAGGACGGTATCTTCAGAAAGCGGAACTAGTTTCAAAAAGGGACTTGCTGCTTTTGATGCTCGTTCTACAATGCTTGCACCATATGCTTTCACCATTGACATAGGAACGCTTGATGGAATATGAACTTCAAATTCTTCGGGAAGTTCAACTAGACCAATCTCTATCTGATGCTGATTTGAAGAAGTCCCGAGTTCAATGTGGGAGTTTCCACTTAGAGTTGGCAAAGAATCCACAACTAATGGTTTCTTGGCAGTAAACCACGCTTCTGGGACACCAGCAAGAATAATCAGATTGGATCCTTCTTCATAAAGCAGCATATCTCGAATTAGAAGAATGAAATCAGCAGCAGCAATCACACTTGAACCAGAACCACCGCTACCCCCAAAGGTACGTGGATTCACATAATCAGGAAGATGGTAATCATCAGCAAAGAAATCAAGAACTCTTTGCAATATAGGTTCTACAAGATTTCTTTGTTTTGTCATGGTATAGTAATGTGCTAGTCGAAGAGCTAAGTGACTAGAATATCGTTCATTAGGTTGGAAATATTTCCATAGGTCACTTACAATACGACGATTAGCAATTTTGCCGCACAACATCTCTAAGAAATCAGGTTCAATTTCAGATATCTGAAGTAATGCAGCAGCCGATAGGACATCTAATATCTCACGTTCAACTTGTTGCATCGATGGATCGGTTGGTCGCAACCAGCGAGCATTTTCAATCTCCTTAGCCGCTTTCAACACAAATTCCCGATACTGTGTAATAGTTTCCCCAAGGTTAATAGTGAGTTCTTTGTCATGCAATTCACTGAAGAATCTGTGTGCAGTCTTGAGTGCTGCAAGATTCCATAGTTGATTTTCAAAATCTGAGAATACACCTTCTTTTACCACAAGATAGTGTTGCAAAGGTTGTTCATCATTGATAGTGGATTTAGCCTCACTTGTAATCTCATCTATACCCATTAGTTTCTGAATTGAAGTAATAACTCCAGATGCATGTTTTCGAAAATGTTGTAGAGTGTCACCAGATATCCGTGCATCAGCAACATGTTCATAATATTGAAGAAAGCCCCAAAGCATTGGACTGAAGATTGTGGTGTCTAATGGACCATCGGGAATGGCTCCCTTAGAAATCATCTCGGTCATTACTTTCTCTGTAACATTGGAACAACCAGAACGTACCAAAGCAAGAAGAATACGCATTCGTCCTTTCCAGCTTAGAGATGCAAGATGAGATTCTTCGGGAAACATAACGGGAAATGCTTGGATGACAAGAGATACTGTTGCTTGCTTGAATGCTGAATCGATACGCTCGTCAGGATAGGTTGCCGCTACTCTTTCGTCAGCAAAGTCGAACCATCGCCCCACCGATTCATCACGGTCGTTATCCTTTGGATTGAAGACAGGGACAGCATTATCCTTGCTATTATCGAAAAGGGGAGAACCGAAGATGATGCTTTCTGACCCAGCAGGAGAAAGTGTTACATCAAATCTTAGTACAATTGTGATTAATCCAGTTTTTGATTTGGTTTTGATATCCTGTTGTGTGGACATTGCGATGACTGCATTCGGGAGATCAACATCATCACCTTCACCCATGATAATTGCAGTTGGTTTCTTATTGACCATAAGAGCAAGGTTACCGTTCACAGAGAGCATCGCTCTGTCAGTGTCATACTTGGCAGTTTCTATTAGCTCAATCCCAAGGGGAGACATTGGACGTACGACAGCGTAGAATGAAAAAGTAGTCTTCTCTAATCCTTGATTTCTGAGAGTGATTTCATTGTATACATACTCTGAATTATCCTTAGCGATGTGGTATACATGCCTAGAAAACTCAACGGATTTGATTTGAGTTTTCCATTCATAGAGCTGGTCCTCAGTCGATACCAGCTTCAGTTGAGGGCCATCCTTCCCTATCAATGCGGGAAATATCAGTTCTTCATTTTCAAGAAGCCAGAAATCAATGGACCCATAATCAAATCGAGGTGTAACAAGCCCACGGGAATCTGCAATTCCATGCCGTTTTGAACCAACACCACCAATGTTGGACCAATTTCTATACATGGTGTTATGCAATTTGGTAACAAGTTCTGCTTCAGTATCAATATCTTTCAGGGAAAGTGTTACCCATGATGGACACATCCAAGGTTCAGCTTCAAGGTATACTTTTGCATTGATAAGTCCCCTGAGATAGTTTACTTCTTGATAAGGAAGCATACTCTCTTCTGGTAGTGTTAACCCATGATTTTTTGCAATTCTTCTGAATCGCTTCAGTCGGGCGAGCTCATCCAGTATCAATGTCAAACCTCTTGAATCAATATGATTCGTGTCAAAGTGCCTTATTTGTGATGTTCGTCTATTGGTATCATTTAGTGCTACAACATCCTTAATAGACCATAACTAGACGAAACACTAAATTCAATAGAAGTAATCATAAGCATAGCCACCAAATCGCGAGGGAATCCTAATGGCAGAAGTTCTTACAAAACCATCAAGACGCATCAGAAACATGGTTGCAAAAGAACTACGCCTTATCATAAAAGACAAAGTGGCAATCCTGCTAATCTTCCTACTTCCAGCTGTGCTCATTGGAATGCTATGGTACGTTACTGAAACTAGTAGTATGGGAAATATGCAAATGGGCGGGGGAATGGGAGGAGGTATTGGTGGAGGGAATGAAA
>JABCSP010000095.1 GCA_018238825.1 Candidatus Thorarchaeota archaeon
CCCCGAACTCGGTTTATCATCCGGGAGACTTGAATCATTTGAGCGGCTGGTCAAGTCGCCGAATGGAATCATTCTGGTCACCGGGCCCACCGGCAGTGGAAAAACCACTACGCTTTACTCGATTATTCAAAATGTGTGAAGGTTAATATTCTTTCACGACGAGGATAATCTGCCACCATAATTGAGGGAATTAGAGAATGGTTCGTCGAGGAGTGGCATTTTTACTAGTAGCTGTACTTGGTATGTCATTCATGGTATCCATCAGCATGATTGATGTCATGAAGACTACAGAAATTATTGGAAAACCCAGGATGTATGAAATTTCGTATGATTCTCATGCACCTTTCAATGTAACATCCAACATCGATTTTGAAACACAAGGGTGGCCAGGTAATGGGTCTGTAACGAATCCATATCTTATCCAGAATCTGAACATTACATCAACAGATTCAGTGTGTATTTGGATCGCGAACACCACCAGCCATTTCATTATTGAGGATTGCTGGTTTTCTTCATCTATCAATGGCTACGCATTTGGTCAATCAATCGCTCCTCTTACTCTTACTAACGTAAGCAACGGAATTGTAGAAAGAAACCATATTGTGGATAGTATATTGGCTATTTCTGGATATCTTCTTTCGAATTGTTCTATATCGGACAATAGTTTCAGCGTTTCATACTATGGAGTATACCTTACTTTTAGCAATTCCACAATGATATCAAATAACACTCAAGGATACGAATCCTGTAGTTTTGGAATAAGTGTCGTGGGTTGTAGGAACTGCACAATCTCGCTCAACGAATTTAGGAACATAACATTGATTGGTTTAGACACATGGGGCAATTATGAGGTACATATAGTTGATAACACATTCAGAGGATCTACCAATGAAAATGCATTCAGCGTGGCAGGGATACAGGGGAGTGGGGAATTATTTACGATTCAGGGAAATGTGGTTTCTGACTTCGGATTTTGGGGGATATATGTGAGTGGTCGTAACCACACTGTCAAGGAGAACAACATCACCTCATGTCATGTTGGCATCGAGGTTCAAACAAACAACAGCACAATCATGGGAAATAGAATCAATAGCAGTTTCAATGGTATCGAGATGGTACAAGCAAATGACACGGAGGTTCATGGGAATACAATATTTGGAAGAAGAGCGTATGAAACTGGAATTGCCATTCACGGTGGATACGATTGTGACATCTATTCAAATGATATTTCTCAAGTCGCCTATGGAATCAATCTCCAAGGCGCTACTCGTTTCAACGTTTCTGGTAATTCTGTCACTGATGGGAGATACGGCTTTGTTTTTGGATGGTATTCAAATTGGCTAGTGCCTAATGGACCGTTCTTCGACTGCGATATCGTTGACAACGCCTTCGACGATGGTGGAGTCTATCCGATTATCGAGAACTACGAGAGTTGGGAGTTTGATACAATAAGATTCACCGGGAATACTGTACACGGAGAACCAATTGGGTTCTTCACAAATCTTGATCAAGAAACAATAGATGGGAATGCCTTTGGTCAGTTGCTACTTGTGAGTTGCACTGGGATTTCGATATCGGGAGGTGATTTCCATGACATCAGCTCGGACAGATTGCACGACATCTATTACGACCCTGGTCAAGCATCAGCAGTCACACTTGTGAATTGTACAGCATGTGATCTTGCTAACATCAATTTCCACAATAATACGTATGGAATCACCTTGCAGAACTCTTTCCAGTGTAGTATTACAGGAGGAACCTCATATTACAATTCATGGAGAGCAATTAGTCTATCAGACTCGGGAGAAATCGATGTTTCAAATGTCGATATCAGGAATAGCACCATAGGAATTGAACTCGTTACGTCAAACGATTGTAGCATTTCAAATTGTCAAATAAGTAACAGCCCAATAGGGATTGAATTAAGTTGGTCATACAATTGTAGTATCTCAAATTGTCAAATAGGGAACAATGAAGAGGGAATCTTTCTTCGGGTTGCTTTCAACTGTACTCTATCTCACAACACTATCTTTCAGAACACTGATGGAATTTACATGGAGGACTCCGATGATTCTAAGATTTTGAACAATACTGTATACTTGAATCACAGAGGAATTCTTCTGAATAGTACATCGGACTGCCTGATTATTCAGAATAACATCTACAACAATACAGGTGTAGGAATATGTCTGGATAGTACAGCAAATCGCAATGAAATCTTCAACAACACATTTGCAAACAATAAACCTAATGCTATCTGTGAAGGTTCCTTAAATCATTGGGACAACCAAGTTGATACAGGGAATTGGTGGTCAGATTATAGTGGAGAGGGTGCATACATCATTGACGAGAATGATCAGGACAACTTCCCAATTACGAATGAAACCACGACAACAAATGGGACTACGTCAACTGGGTTTTGGTATATTGATCCTATTCTTCTCGTGATTGTAGGAGGCGCTGTTGGAATCATCGCATTAGCAATCATAATAGCTAATAGACGGCGTATAGTGGTTATAGACTAGTGCAATTTCAACTTAGGTACGCAGTTGCAGGTGAGTGCAATGGGTGCATCACAATACACAGAGGACCAAGCCATCGTTAAATCCCATGATCAACCTATGTTCAAGTCCCGCCGAGCGCACCACTTTTCCTTTTCATATTTTGAATATACTGTAGCTAAGATTTCCTATAGTTATATACTCACCAATTTTCACCTTAAATTAGTGGGAGAAAAAGCTCGTTTGAGAACGGATAATGAGGAAAAATGAGCACATGATTTTCCTACGAATCCGAGGCATCAATTGTGTCATAGAATACTGTAAACACAATGATGAACAAGAAAGAAACAATCAAGAGTCAGTGGCCTAATGAAAGACCTCCAGAGCCTTGGTGAAATTCGCCTCCAATGGGTCATTGCAACTGTTATGATGTTGCAATTGACCTCCCCGTTCTTTTTCATTTGTTCCACATCAATCCATTCAAGGATTTAGTGAAACTCTGCCATGATATCCAATCTCCTCATCTATTCTTCAAGAAGAGAACGACTACGACAACTATAACTGCTGCACTAGCAATCCCGATAATTGGTAGTAAGGAAGTCAGATATGGTTGAGTTCCATTCGTAGTAGATGTAGTTGAATTTGTTGTTGATGTTGTAGTCGAAGTTGTACTTGTTGTTTCAGTGGTGATTGGTGGCAAATCAGTCCCTACTACGATTGTGTCAATAGAGGCATACTCTTCTGCTTTTACGACGAATTTGTCACAGTTATTGTTGATAGCATCAAAATCCCATTCATGTTGAACAGGATTTGTTTCAATTATTATTTCATCGTTTCGTGATATTGTCATATTTCCTGAAGCAATTCTTGTCACATTGTAGGTATGCCACCCTGGGTCAGGAAGCGGATCAGCATCATTCCAGATTTCGTCATGTGCCAAAGTCCACTTTGCACTCACCTCGAAGATTGAACTATAGTTCCATCTCATGAGCGCTACATAATATTCTGATGGGTTATATTTTAGATAAATTGTGTATCCCTCAAAATCCTCCAAGGTTGTTCCTGTTGCCATAAAAAAGACCTCAATGTCACTTCCAACATTTCCATCTTCATATAACTCAAATAACCAGTTTCCATTGAATTGCGTACTTGGATAGTATATCATGCCAAGTCCAGCACTACATGTGAGACTATACTTGGGAGAAACTGGTGTGTCGAATGCACCTTCTAGAATAGTCCAGCCATCGTAATTTCCATCACTGAAATCATCAGACCAAGCTACAGCTGCAGAAACAGGTGTAGAGAATGCTCCGATTACTAACAGAAATACTAGTGCAGTAATAGTAATGATATTCAAATTCTTTACTTTCATGTGTGAAACTCCTACTCCTTCATTTGTATAATTTGTAACGCTAGGTAATCAAATACCTTTCGGGAATCGCCTTGATTCTTCAATGACTGCGTTGATGGGTCCTTTATTTTGATGTTAGAGCCCAAGTTCCACTGGGTAATCTTGAGGAATTCGAATATAAGAGCGATAGTATTATGGATCCAGAAAGCCGAGAAGATTTCCTCATATCCTCGAAACCTGAGATGGTAGAAAAAGCATATCAACTTGGAATAAAAATCGGATTGGCGAAACAGAGTAATTGAATTTCTTCGCAAGCCTTAATTTCCTTCAAAACTGAATAGGACTGAGTGTGCACATGTAATGTACGAGGAGATTGATAGAAGTGGTCAGGGAAAATGGATGCTCCCTACCATTATTGGTTTCGTAATAATTGTAGGATTATTGATTGTAAGGTTATTCGGGTATCCTCTTGGAAACCCACCATACACAGAACAAGCTGATCTGTTCTTCATTGTTGGACTAGGACCTGTAGGATTATGCCTTCTAGGTAGTCTATTTGGAATATTGAAAAAGAGATCTATCAAAGTAAATCCAGACCGCCTTGAGTTCACAGAAGATGTCAGAAAACTGGAAGATTTTGAAAAGGTGTATCAAGAAGACGATTTCGCAACTGGAGAACTTGGAGGTCATCGTCCATACGGGTGTGGTTGGGCCTTCACAGTGCTTTTCTCTTTAGTCACAGGATTAGTTCCTGCTTTCGCGATGAGCATGAATCAACTTAATCTGGGATTGGTGGAAAGGATAATAGTGGTCACCCTTTCAGCTACTCTATACCTAGTTGGATTTGTTACTGCATTTCGAGCTATGCCGATAGGAAATAAAATGGTCAGAAATCCTCTCAATGA
The DNA here is from genome assembly GCA_018238825.1 of Candidatus Thorarchaeota archaeon. GTDB lineage: Archaea > Asgardarchaeota > Thorarchaeia > Thorarchaeales > Thorarchaeaceae > SMTZ1-45. The sequence goes on from JABCSP010000095.1 coordinate 4,758, forward strand.
GAGCTTTGCCAAGTATCTTTCAAAATGGCAGGTGCTTCAATGGATTACAGAATGCGATCTTGTTTCAAAGATTATTGTCAGGTATAAGATAGGAAAGGGTCAGACGCTGAAGATTATTGATGATATTCATGTCTTTGCAGTAACCGCAACAGAGCCTAAGATGGAGATAGAGATTACTATCGAGAATAGGGATAACTTTGGTCTTGAGTATACATACTATCTTTCTGAGGGCCTTGGTACTCGGAAAGATGAAATAATTGATGTTGCTGGAAAAGAAGCACATCTCATTGTAGATGAGATTGACAAGAATAAGTATATTCAAGTCCGCTATGAAATGGGAACGCTTCGAGCTCAATTTAACATAAGAACACCTGAGAGTCAATGTAATCTGATGCATGCACTAGTTGATGAGGTTGCTAAGTACGTTTCATTCACGATTGTACCAAAGATAGAGGATTCAGGACCAAGCGAATAACTATCTGTGTGCAAGAGTACTTTAGTCACACTTCGTTAAGGTGACTTGAGGAATCACATTTGGACTCAGTTGCTCTAGTCAAATACAAAGAAAACATTCGTAGTACACTTGAAGAGGGGCTTGGTCATATTGGTGGATTTGGTGATCTAAAATCACCAGTCTTAATCAAACCGAATATCTGTACGATTAAGGATGGTACTGGACATTCTGTAACAGATATTGAAGTAGTCAAAGCAATAATCGACTTACTTCTTGAAACAAATTCCAAACTATCAATCAAGATTATTGAATCAGACAGTCAAAGTAAGAACGCAGAAGACGCCTTTGTGAAATTCAGTCCACCGTGATTATTTGGCAATCCAGCCTTCAAATTTCCTCTGCAAGGTTTTACTGTAGACCTTTCTCCAATCGTAGTCTACTTTCTGAGACCATTTGTATACGATTTTTGGATGAATGTATGATTTCAGAGAAGTACCGAGATTCCAAGTCCTACTTTCCTTTGCGAGGGTGAAGTCAATCTCAATCTTCTTCTTTGCATGCTCTGCCTTTGTCACTCGTTCTTTGGCAGTCTTTACAGACTTTTCACCTGCAGCGATGCGTTTAGCTGAAGTTTCTTTCCAGTTATTTAGAGCCTGTTGTTGTTTTTCAAGTGAGGTTTTACTCTTCTGATATCGTTCTCGTGCGCTGACTAAGCCAACTTCAGCCTTGTCAAGTCGGTCTCTAGAACGCTCGATACGTTCCTGAGCTTCTTCTAACCGCTCCTTCTTGGTACTCTTGCCTTTACGTTTACTTGATCGGGTGCGGCTTTTTTGACTGCGGGCATTATCCCAAGTGACCTTTGCTTTATCGCGCCGCTCACGCCATGATGCAACTGATATCCTATAATTCTCAAGGGTTTCCTTCTTCTTCTTGATCAAATCTTGTTTCTTTGCACGATCCCTAGCTTCTTTTTTCTTAATCTTCCTGAAACGAGTTTGTTGATTCTTTAGATTGGTCTTAGCTTTCTGTACCCTGACTTCCGCTTTCTTGATTCTATCACGATATCTATCAGCACTGCGATTCCAGCCCGTCGGAGCTTGCTTTGTGTGGTTCATTACCCGGGCAACTTCGAGGTTAGCTCGCTTGAAGGCTGCTTTCTTGATGAATTCAGGATCTGTCTTCTTTGCCTTACTTGTTTTGAGTTCCTCACGCATTATTGTTGATGCATGATAAGTTCTGAACACTTTTGCAGTGAGCTCGGGATACACTTCACTCAGAAATCGGTTGACATGTGTACTGTTAATGCTCGGGAATATCTGGGCAAGCTTCTTTGAATCAGCCTTAGTCTTCTTACTTTTTCTGCCCTTGAAAGATTCAATTCGTTCAAGTGCGTTATCATGAAGTTCCTTCAGTACAGTGTAAACATCAGGGTGAGGCTCAATCTCCTTGTGCCAAGAAACACTGTCTTTTCCAAGGAAATCAAAGACAATTGAGTTAGTCTTGAATTTCAAATGTTCTGCTCGGAGTGTGGTTGCACCAACTGTGTCTGCTTCCTCCGGGTCCTTTTCATCTCCAACCCTCAAACTTAGATTATCAATCAGGTAGCAAGCAACTGCAACCATTCGACGCTTTGGTTTTTCAGAAGTGAGTCCATCCATGATGTGCTCACGGATTTCATCGATTCTACGTTCAACTTTAACAGCTTTAACGAATTTAGCAGCTTCTCGTTCCTGTTTGATGGGAGTACTGTCATGTAACCAGATGTACTTCACTTTGCCAGTTAGTTCATCCATCCACTTGGCAATCCACATGGTTTCAGGAGCCCAACAGAGTTCTTTCCAATCACCCTCAAGATGTTTTGCAGCTTCATGGTCGATATTCAACGAGATATCTTTCTGAGCAGCACCCTGTTTCCATTTACCTCTCAATGGATGTTCTCCACGACCCATGAAGATTCCAGAAGGTTCAGTCTGGTAATTACCAAGCTCCATTCGCTCCCCATCTACAATTGCGAATCCGTATTTTTCCTTTAATTTCTCTAGGATGGCTTTCCTTTCTTCACGTGCTGCTTTTTTCTCTTCAGGAGACATATTCTCCTTCTCAGCACGTTCGATTCCTACTACTTGAATTACTTCATCAAAACTGATTTCGTCAATCTGTAAAACGGGACTAACTCCGAGAGCCTTGCTAAAAGCAGTCATAAAATTCCGTCCAAATACAGAATCTTCAACATAAGGAGTGCCTAGCTTCTTGACCCAAGCAACAGCCATCTCTTCTTGGAGCTGAGACAAGATTATCTCTATCCCACGCGCTGTTATTTTAAGGTCACGGGCTTGTGGTGGCTCAATGACAAGAATTCCATTGTGTTCTAGTGTTTCCATGGAGAGTCCTCGTATCTGAACGGTTTTATTAGTGGTAACAAAAGGATTGTGCTGTCGAATCAAACGGTTGAGAAATAAATCCTTCAGATAGCGCAAATCATTCTACTTTTTACTCTAATTAGTAGGGTATAATTGAGTGATTCGTGTGAACCTGAGAGAGTTATCAAATGCGACTCTAAGTGATCCAAAATGGCAAGCGATATGGTATCTCACAAATAGTATATTCACAGCCCTAACTTGTCTAACATTATCTCGATGGGGATAATTTCCATGGGATGATGTGACTGCACTCCTTCTTTGGTTCTTTGTTCCTCTGGGTGTGTATGG
>JABCSP010000096.1 GCA_018238825.1 Candidatus Thorarchaeota archaeon
ACCTTGCTAGAGCGTTGGCGGTTCAACTAAGTGGTTATCAATTCGAATCCGCCAACGAGATGGTGAGCTACGTAGGATTCGTAGTTTCGGTAGAAAGTCTTGCTGTTGCCCTCCTGATACTAAGCTCAATCTCAATCGTGTTATTACTTACTGGACAAAGAGCTCTATCTAAGAATTCCACCCGCTGGCCGGTTCTAAAAGGTATGATTCCACTAGATGAAAAATGGGATGCTTCAGTTTCCGCTGAAAAACTTCAAGAGATCAATCGCATCAGACGCGGTCTACGACTTCAAAGAGCGCTAACAACAATACTTGTTGGTGTCCTTCTTATTTCGATGGTTGGTGGTGTGTTGATGCACAGCACCTACATATCGAATAGCACAATATTTTTTCATCACTTAAGTCCGGAGGAGGGAGAGAGAGTTCTAGTTGGGTCTTGGAATATATTTGAGGTTGATGTTCGTCCTCCTTATCCAGGTCTCTTCAATAAACTGAGCTTCTATTGTGGTGTCGAGAATTGGGGTAATGCCTCGGATAGTTTGAGTTTCTATTTTGGTATTCTTGAAATGAATTCTACTGAGTTTGATTCGCTTGACGAAACAAGTCGTCTCGAATTGGTTCGCAGTCGGTTGAATCGAACATCTGATAGTCACGTAGGATTCGGTGTAGGTAAAAATCTAGAAGAATCCTATGGCTCATTTATCTGTGTTTTGAGGGTTATATCAGATGCAGATCCCTCAGAAAATAGCTATATCGAAGCTCGAATACAGATTATCCAAGAGGGGCACTGATTAGAAAAAAACGCAGGTCTTCTTAGACTCTGTTGAAAAAGATGTGGCCTTGGTCCAAAGAGTAGCCCCGATTTTGTTCCACTTCACTTCGTCACCAAAATGAAGCCTTGCAACATCAAACTAACGCTCTCTACCCTACATCTCGGACCGACTCCTCAACGATGTATTCTTGAGATTGCTCAACAGTGTTGGGCCGTTTCAACCGGTCCAATCGGGTCCTCAGCAGATTCAAACTCTGCATCATCGTCATTTCCCGAAAGGTGGTATCGTTTCTGTTCCCAGAGCGAGGCTCTCGCCTCCTTCCTTTCGTAAGACTGCTGTCGGTGTGAGTCAGGAGTTTCCTCAGCTCTCAACCCGAAGGTTGAGTACCGTCAGTTGCGCTTTTGCTCCAAAGCCACAGATATTTCTGGAAAACTAATGATAAAAAGATGATTACTTGGAGGTTTTTGAATCTTCATCAGAACGCTTCTTCCACATCTGAGGATACCTACCTCGAATCATGAGGACACGTTCACTCTTTGCAATAATTCCACTCTTGGCCTTGACAATTCTCTCACTGCTCTCAGTACTTCGAGCGAGGGCTATAACCTCATCTTTCAGGGTCTTTATGGCAATCATGTCACCTTTTTTGACACCAGAGCTCAATGCAATCACTCCAGTTGCTGCAAGATTCGCACCATGACAGATTGCGTCCACCGCAGAGTCTCTAACTCTGATGAATGGGAGGTGACCTATGCCAAACTCAACTGGTAGTAGATATCTTCGTAGAAGGCTCTCATCACCCTCCTCCTTCCAATAGATGAATGCATCTTTGAGATCATAGAGTGAGCAAAGGTGTTCGTCTTCCCTGAAGTTACCAACTCGGGTTCTACGTAGCTCTCTCATGTGTCCTCCGACACCAAGAGCTTCACCAATATCAAAGCAGAGTTTTCGAATGTAAGTGCCAGCCTGACTACCTACACGAAAGAGAACTAACCGCCCCTTGATTTCGATGATATGATTGTAATAGACCTCGCGAATTCTCAGAACTCTTTTCACAGAAGATCGGAGTGGAGGTTTCTGGTAGAGCTTGCCAACAAAATCATTGACAACACGTCTAATGTCATCATCGTCAGCATTGTGATGTAATTCCAGTACACAGATGTATTCTTTTCCAGCATGAAGGAGAGCTTGCATAGCCTTGGTAGCATTTCCAACTCCAGTGGGCAAGACTCCAGTTACTCCCGGATCAAGGGTTCCACCATGACCTACTTTGTCTACATTCAGAATATTTCGGACCCAAGTTGCTACTTCATGACTAGTGGGACCTGCAGGCTTGTCAAGAACAACTACACCATTTTCAAGAAGGTACTCGATTGGCAGATTATCCAAGGATGAAAACCCGTATTCAGGATTCGTGGTGCTTGATGCTTTGATAATCAGTTCACGAGGTTGGTCTGCTGGCAATATGCCTTCCATTTACAGACACTCCTAACACGGGAAAGTAATCTAAAGCGTGAATCGGATTTTCTCTCGGAACTTCTCGGTGAGACCTGCATCTGCTAATGCTTTTTCAACAGCCTCATCATCTGCGCCACTAGAGATTTCAAGAAGGGTTTCCAAGGGTTCCAAATGTCGGATATTGCAGAGGCGACGCCTGACTCCACTGATATTCTTTGGGCCAGTCACAATAACATAATTTTCATCTTTCGCTTCAACAACAACACAGTGGCTTCCAGCTTCGCGGCCAACCACTTTAACACAAATTCTACCTATTTCGTACAATGTCATTTTAATACACCTCGCCGGGTCCTAAGTCTACAATCGAGTCGCCTCGTAGTATCATCCCTATGGACTGGGAGAATATCGCCTTTTGCTTAAGATTACAATATGAGCCTTCCGCTAGAGCGAGAAATATGTGTATTGGTTCTATTTCTTTGAAAAGAAGGTCTCGATAGCTGTTGTAACGATCTCTGTAACTCCTTCAAGATCGTATTTGCCTGTATTTAGAATTAAATCATAAACTGAAAGATCTGAGATATCTACTTTGTAATATTCAAAGTACCTTGCTTTTTCACTGCCTTCGCGAGCAATAGTTTCTTTTCTTGCGAATTCAAAATCAGTTCCATCTCGTTCTGCGATTCTTTTGATTCGAACCTCAACAGGTGCTGTCAGAAGTATGTTCAAGTCTGCATGTTCCCCAGCCATCCAAGCTGCTAACTGACCGTCTATGACTGCATTGCCTTCATCAGCTGCAGTTTTTTGAGTGTTATCAATTAGTTTGTCGATTTCCAAATCGCCCTCTGCAATTCGACTGAATTCCTCAAGAGTTAATCCTCTCTCTTCAGCCAATTGACGAAAAATAATTCCAGCAGAAACTCTTCTCAAACCAAATTTCTGGGCAATAGAATCCGCAACCGAACTCTTCCCAGTGCCATGAAGTCCGCCAATTGTAATGACTCGCTTCATCGTTCTACTCTCGAGTTGCATTTATGATTCCGCGGCGCAAAGCTTTCGAAGATATGGCTCCACCATATGGTCGATTAGGACGTTTGGATGATTTACTGGATTGCCTACTGAGTCTATACATAGATTCTTTGGGTAATTGTAGTTTAGATCCAGTCACAGGACATTTCCCACCACTTTTGTAGAATTTCTGTCTGTGTACTACTCTTCGACCGCCAGGAGTTCTGACGATGCGATTTGCTCTTCCTCTTGTAAGTAGACCTGGTCGTGGCATTTGAAACACCCTTATTATATCGGGACTCCTTTTTGTTCACTTTTAAGCAAAGCGGTGGGGCCATTCAATTTCATTTATGTCTGAGGAGTCATTACTTGGGTACCCATAATTCTCTGGAGGATACTTGACATTCCAAGACCGACTAGGAAATAGAATCCCCAGTATGTCATCCCAAACCCTGCAAGTGTTGTAGTTCCAATCATTCCGTCAAGAAATGGAAGGATCGTATCAATATTGAAGGGAAGGATTGCAACAATACTATCACTACCGTCAGGATTGGTAAAGAAGCTTCGAAGTATAGTGAATATCAGCATGAATGGGATCATGAATATCAGAGATGGTTTGCATCGCTGGCTCATCTGTTCCTTTTGTATTCTATCAATGTATGCTTTCCGTCTCTTCACTTTCTTCATCAGTTTCTCATTCTGAGTTTTCCTGGCTTCTTTCTCCATCTCTTGGTGTTGTTTAATCTCAGCTTGGTAGCGATTCAATCTACGCATATCTGTGAAGCGTTTCATGGCAAGATTACTCAATGTAGATACAGTAAGTGAAACGGCCAATATCAATACTGCAGAGTATGGAATAGGTTTTGCAAACCCAAATATAACACCGAACCAAGCCATAAAGTCACCGAAGAAATCTTGCATACAGGTTTTACTCCATTATTGTTTCAGCTAGTTCCTTAGCGGCTTCTTCAACTTTGCCTTCATGGTTTCTAATGATACGGACTGTTGAACCGGTAATAGTACCAACAGAAACAGCTGCGCCACGACACATCTCTTGATGTATCTGAATGTCAGTTACAGCCTGCGCATCACGGGTCCTAGTTTCATCACTGGTCCTTCTACCAGCAATCTTCTCGGATTCAGCCTCTACTAGCACTACTGTTTTGGGTTGAATTGCTCGAACCACCCACTCTGGAAGTCCAATCAGGTATCCATTATTTGTTTGAATAAGCGTGTGCGTGTCGACAATCACTCGTGCAGATTTCGCCTTCTCAGCAATGGCTTCTCCAGCCAGTTTCTGATTTACACGCTGTTGCCCGGTCGGCATCTTCCTCATTTCATCACGGTCTTTCACTTGGCCAGCTTTAACAGAAACTTCGAACATCTCAGTTCCAAAGTTAAGAACCAACACGTCTTCACCATGCTGCTCTTTAATCAAATCTACTGCAGTGTTGATCACTGTAGTCTTTCCAACGCCCGGTATACCTGTCACAATGACTACGTTTCTAGACTCGCTCATCGGGTGGTTTCACCTTTATTCGATGGTTTGGTCGTTGGTCAATTGAGCTGGTTATAATTCCTTCTGTATCTTAAGATCAGGCATGAAAAAATGAGAGTTAGGGGTCTCTGGAGACCCCCTTCTTATTCTACAAGATACCTAACAGGCCGGATACGCCTTCGCCGCCCATGCCTGAAAGTTGCTCTTTCGCAATCTGCTCATAGTATTGTTTGATGATCGACACCATGAGCAATATTCCGGTTCCACTGGCCAATGCACCCAATACATCTGCGGTGGCAGCAAGTATTCCGATGAGGAATCCACCAAGTCCTGCGACTATAGGGATGTAACGTTCTAACAGTCGCTCCATGACTTTTTCACTAGTTCTGAAACCAGGAACCATGTAGCCAGAGTTGAGCAGTTGTCGTGATACATCTCTAGGTGCAATACCACTGATATCGACCCACACTTTCGAGAAGCCCCAACAGAGGAGGATCATGAGGGATGAATACACTAGGACATGTATCCACATATCACCTTGCGTTAAGAGGTTGAAAATCCCTTGTGGCGGCGTGATATACCGCGCCAACCCAAAGTCGGCGATCATTCTCCCGGACGCCTCGTCCTTATGGAACGTTCCTATCCAATTTAGGAATGGATTATCACTATTACTGTTAAACGAGCTCCATATCATCTGTCCAAAGAACAGAATGTTTGCATAGAGTGCCTGTGCAAGAATGACAGGTATGTTTGAAGTGTATAGAAGCTTAATGGGATATCTAGCTTTCATTCCACGATACTTGGCATATTGTAATGGAATCTCGACTCGTACAGATTCCATCCAGATGACCGCTCCGAATATCAAAAACGTGATTCCGAGTGTGAAAAGACTGGGCGTGTACCCGTCTCGTATGACGAACCACGCTGCATCTACAACATCACCAGTAGCGGTACCTATTCCGAAGGATCGCATAACGTTTGCAATCAATGCTGAGATAATACCCTTTGGCAAACCAGTGGCCTGTGGGTTATCAGGATCTACACCTACGTAACCGAATGGTCCGGTTCCTTCAGTCTGAGTGAAGTCCAGCATATTGAACATAACCTGACCTGCAACATTGGTCATGATGAACAATGAAACTCCAGAACCAAGACCCCAGCCCTTCTGTACTAGTTCATCCATGAGAATTACAATGATTCCAGACATGAATAGCTGAATGAAGACGATGAGTGCGTTGGTTGGTGAGAGAGGACCATAAGCCTGTCCAGCGATGTATGCAATGGCCTGAAAACCAGTCATGAACAATGCAATAACTTTCTGACCACCAGTAAAGAGTGCACGGTCTTCTGGATCTCCAAAATCCACATTGATTATTTTTGAGCCTGAAAGGAGCTGCATGACCAAACCTGCAGTAACGATTGGTCCTATACCCAACTCCATTAGAGTACCTCTAGTGCTTGCAAGAATGACTCGCATAGCCCATAGATAGTCTGTTCCAACTGTCCTATCAACACCGTATAGTGGCATGTGGGACATGATTAAGAAAATAACGAGGACTACAAGCGTCCACACAACCTTCTCTTTAAATGTAACCTCTCGGTCAGGTGCCTTGACTTCAGGCATTATTCTGACGAAGGGTGCTAAAGCTCTAAGAAACGTCGAGGTCAAATATTATTGACTCCTGCAGGGTTTTTTGGTTCGAGATTGGGTGCACCTTTAAAGATATCGTAAACCTAACAAATGCACTTGAAAACAAGTATTAGATTATTTCGTTTCCCTGCTAATAGAGCAATGGAGATGTCATGTTAGAAAGAATTCATCCGTATGAAAAGAAAGAGAATTCAAGCAGTGTTATCTAACTGCTTGAATAGATCGTCTAGAAACAGTGGTCAGTAAGTATTGTACCTACTTTTCTGGTAGGTCCACAGTTCCACCAATACCCGTGACCTTTTCTCTTGCACGAACAGTGATGGACTTGACACCAGTCAGGTTTAGCTTGCGAGTGACTTTTCCAGATCCAAGAATTCTATCAATGCGCAGCTTGGACACATCAATATTGTATCGCTTGCCAGTCATTGTTGCAGCACCCTTTTCTACGAGTCTATCAGCAGCCTCATCGATTTCTCCAATATTGAGGACAACTAGATTTTCTAGCAGTTTCTGTGGCCTTTTGAAACCCCATTTGCCAAAATATCGTGGATTCTCCTGCATTATTTTGATGTAATGATGCTTCTTCGAACCGGCCATTCCCTTTCCACCTCTTTGTCCAGAGGCACGATGGCCCGCACTGAAACCATATCCGGCGGCTCTGCGCCCTCTCAGTTTATTGATTTTCTTTGGTTTTCGTTTATGCATGGCTGCTTACTCCTGTTCATGCTTTCTTCAATCGTACTTCCAGCACGCCGTTGCGTATTGCTGATTTTGCTTCATCTTTCTTTACTTTGGAGGGTAGTTCGATTACCTTATGATATGGCCTCTCAGGATTATCCGCATGGATTGTTAGCGAAGTACCTTTGATTTTTACCTTGATCTCATCCCTCTCAACTCCAGGAACCTCAGCAACGATGATTATCTCATCATCTTCCTCTACAACATCAACTAAAGGTTCTAGAGTAGGTTCTTCAGCACCTGGTGTGTTTCCAAATCTCTGCATCATGGGTTTTCCGTCTGGACCAATTTTCATTGAGAAGCCGAATGTCATTGGATGAATTCCCTCAGGGTTTCTGAGGAGCTCCTGAAATTTTTCAGGATCAAGAAATGCACCTTGATTCATCCCTGACATCATACGCTCCATCATTTCTTCTATTTGCTGGATCATCTCTTCAGGAATGAAATCGCCTAAGTAGCGGCGCATTCTTTTTTTAGCTTCATCATCATTGTCCCAGGACATCGTATCAACCTCAGATCATACGTATCGCGAGTTCGTTTATACCTTTACCACGGTATCCAACAATACCGCCCTGACCCACTGCCCAGTACTTCTTACCTTTGTGCCCCTTTGATGGTGGTGTCAGCCGAAAGACGGGCTTTAAACCTTCAACATCGGATACCTTTCCCTTTCCAGAAGCGATTGCCTTTGCTAAGGCTTTGATACTACTATAACTCGAGTTTTT
>JABCSP010000097.1 GCA_018238825.1 Candidatus Thorarchaeota archaeon
GGGGGGTATCCGTCTGGACGCGATGCTATGAAAGCAGCCCAGTCCGATTAAAAGAAGCTTCGAATCCTTAAGGATTTCATAATGAAAGAAGCAGGCATAGAAAAAGTGGAAGATATCTGTGAGTGGGAACCAGACTTACGTGCTGACGCAATTGATATTCTGAGTATCATTAACAGAGCATCTAGAAAATGGACACACTAGATTTCACGCACTTAGTCAATGTTATTAGATAGACTAAAATCAATTGAGAGAGAGATAGAACCATGGAACGAGCACGTCAGACCTTGAAATGGAACCAGAGGTCAGAATTAACTCAAACCCTCTTTGTCATAGCACTTGTCGTAGGAATGACACTCGGTGGTTACGGACTTTTCACAGTTTCAATGGGCACTTCAAATCCACTTGTGGTTGTTGAGAGCGAATCGATGCTTCCAACTCTAGAAGTAGGTCATTTATTGGTTCTACAAGCTCGTGCTCCAGAGCAAATCCAAGTTGGAGACATCATTGTATTCAACGCAGGTTATCACACTAAACCAATAGTGCATAGGATTATTGAGATTCAGAATGTTACCGGGGAGTTCCATTACTATACTAAAGGAGATAATAATGCGTTATCAGATCCTGGGTACCGAGTTCATGAAGATATCATTGGAGTTGTAGTACTTGCGGTTCCATACATAGGTCATGTTACTTTGTTTCTTCACGAACCATATGGATTTGCAATTGTGGTTGTACTCTTTCTGGCCCTGTTAATCCTCCCTGAATTCTTCATGAAAGACGAGGATGAAGACGAGGATAAGGAAATTGATAAGCAAAACACTACAGAACAAGAAACTGGGAATGCCTAAAAGGGCGTTTGAAACCATTAGAATATGAACCGCTCTTCCAAACGACTAGCAATTCTCCTCATACTTGGTTTATTCACAGGATCAATGACACTTACCTTCTTCATTGATGGTGTTGATGCTTCTAGTCTGTCAATAATAGATTATGATTACGAAGGAATTGCAGCTGATTCTACACAATATTTTGCCTTATTGATTCACGGTAGTCAACCAGTAGATTTGACGGTGAACGCATCAGTTCTTGAATTTGTGGGAGCAACAGGGTGGCCTCAACTAGAATTGAAAATTTTCGAATTTCAGGATTACAATTACACTGAAAGTTATCTGGCAATATGCTGGAGTTCGAATAACTATACATGCAGGCTCAGCTACCAAGCAGAGAACGATAGTCGATACGTACTCGCTGTCAGTAATCTCGATCCTGTTGATGATGCAGTGTACAATCTTACAATTTCGTCAACCCAAGACATTGATTTTCAATACACAGCTATGTACGAATTGGATGATGTAAGTAATCCGCAGGATAACACAATTTCAATTACCTATTTCGAAAGTACAAATCCATACCTGTACAGACTAGAGAATTCAGGGACTTCAAGAGTTGTTGTACAATATATGTACGACACTACTGATGAAATATATTTCTTTATCATCAACAAGGGTGAAACTTGCAATCTCTTTGTGGGACTTCTAGGAATACCGTTCTATACAGACTATCCGGATATTACTTCATTCTTAATTGATTTCGAAGACTATGGGCAAGAAGATAGAGAGATTCTGTATTTGTGGACTATTAGCAACTACTCAACTGGCGGAACATTCGAGTGTGAATCTGGACACAGGTATAACTTCTGGATTGATTTTGGGTACTACACACCAGACCTCTATATCATATTTGACAGCTTCGGAGAGGAAGACCTTAACTTTGATGCAGACCTTCTCGCATCAAATCCAGAAGATGAGATTTCAATAAGATTCTCATTCACAGACCCGTGGGTAGAGTTTCAAAACCTCAGTAGAGACACCTAGAATTGGATATTGGGAATTGGAGGTATCGTTGGTGGATCTGCGATTTTTACAATATGGTATCTTCGAAGACGATACTATTAACCAAATAACGAATCCACAAGTCCAGTAAATGACTCTGCAAACCCATGTGGTAGAACTCCACTACTCGTGTCTTGAACGAATGAAGTAGCAGTATTCTCATCCATTCTAAGAATGAGCATCTTTGAGCCTAGCTCAGAAGACAACGCTTGGAACTTCACTCCCTTGGTTGCTTCAGGAACTGCAAGAATGCTTGTTTGGACAGTTTTGTCATCAAGGATTGTCTTGAGTCTTTTTCCTGCGTAGAATGCTGCAACTCCACCACTTCGATTCCAATCCTTAACATTGGGAACATCGATTCCAATCTGATGAGTAACCCCATCCTTTGTAATCTGAAGTACTGGCGATTTATTCTTCTGCTTAGGATCCTCGAAGATCTGTAGCTTGACCTCTGCGCCAAATGGAATTCCTGTTATAGCAAGTGCTTCAACTATTGAGTTTGTGACCACAGTACTGGTCAACTTTATGACGTAGTCAAGTTGAGGTTCTGCTTCCTTAATGGGTTTATCAAAGAGAATCGAATCAAGTCGAGGGATGAGGAATTTGATTGCTTCTCGTGGAACACCTTTTGAGTGTGTGAATACCTCATCAATCAGTGATTCATCAAACGGAAAGAGTGCATCAGGTGGAGCATCTATATTCTGAAGAGTCCAGTACTTGCTCATTGTTTCTTTTAGAAAGACTGCAATATCATCCCGTGTAAATAGAGCCAGTTCTACAATAGGTTCCATTCTTGATCTTGTAGGTCCATCTGCAATATTGTAGATTCGGTACCAAACATCACTCAAACATGATGCAATGATTACGACGTTCTTGAATTCATTATAGATTCTCTTTAGAATTTCAAGAAAATGTCGCTCACCTTCTTCTCCATAGGCATTGTAGGGACCCTCCATCTCATCAATAAACAGTACAAGTGGTACTTCAGATCCCTCAGTCAGAAGCTTCAGGGTTGCCAGGGTCACATCATCTTCCTCTAAAATTGTACGCACTCCAAGTCGCTCAATCTCTTTGTCACTCAGAGCATCCCCAAGGAGCCATCTTCTAGCTAAGTTTCTCGTTGCTGGATCTAGTCGGTATCTCAGCAACACCTTAACTACATCAGAGGATATTCCAGGATAGTCAACAATCAATCTCTCAAGAGCGTAGGTGTAATCATAGATTTCATGGGTTACTCCTTTCAAGCCGCCGAACTGAGTAATGAGCATGTCAACAGCATCTTCAAAGAGCTGGTCTCCTGCTTCATCAACGATGCATGCATGTAGATGAAGTGGCACACGCACAGGAGATGGTGGTGAAGGAACATACACTGCCAAGAACTTTCCTGCCGCAAAGTAATTTTCCTGTTCTTTGAGAACCCAGTAAAGATGAGTCTTTCCAGTTCCAGCAGCTCCAAGAATTGGCTGAAATCTTGGAGTGCTATCTTTCATTGTAAAACGTACAGCACGAAAGATTGCTCTATCTGCATCTTTGTGAGGGTCTGGTACATCGATATCATCTGCGATATCACCACGGGAAACATAGCGTGTCAATGGTGGGTCTTCTCGAAGAATTTCAAAGTACATATTCCTGTCAAAAGTATCAGGGGTTTCTGATGGTGGACTAATAGCAAACTACCTCCTAACTGGATTTTTTTATGTATTGTACTAATTTGAATGTACCGAACTTTGAATTCGTCAAACCAGTATCATTATCTAGCAGACTTGAGTCGGTATGAATCTTGTGAACCCCATGAAAGTGACACTTGAAGTTCTTGAAAAATTTGCAGAGAATCTGAACATCGGTATTGTTATTGTGGATAATGACGACAAAATTATCCTCTTCAACAAGTTGGCTGGTGAGATGTTGCAACAAGAGCCTGATTCTAGAATCGGAACTTCAATCCTCAGATGTCATGGTGAGGTTTCAGAAAAACCAGTTATGAAAATGTTTGATGATCTCAGGAACCGTGTTATGGAGCACTATGAAGGATGGGTGAATTTCAAGGGAAGAATGCTCTATGAGTACATCTACCCATTACGGGATGAAAACGGAGTTTGTCTTGGAATAGTAGAAGAGCTCCATGATGCTTTTGAGAAATCAGAATATCTTAAGACGAAAGGTGAATGGAAGGAACTCCACATTTCAGGACTTGGTGAGAAAGCTCCTCGAAGTCCTCATGAACATGTAGCCTAAAGAAACACAGTACATTACTGAAATAGTTATGAAGGGCATAGTTAAAATTTATTGAGCCATGGACAGTGAATTCAATTTGGAGAATGAAGAGATTGCAGAGCAAACAAACGATGTTTCTGATAAATCCAAAGTCATGGTACTATCTGCTCTTACAGCGTTAAGCCGGCTCAGTAATTCTTTCAGACAAATTGTTCTGTTCCTATTCGTTATCTTCATGTTTAGTGGGTCAGGAATCAATACTGATGCATTCTATGGGTTGATTGTTGCAGTTGCTGGTTATGTTCAGGCACTTACTCTCTTTCCAGCAGGAACCTTGAGTGATAAACGCGGTAGAGGAGTTGCTATTTTCATAGGAGGGCTGATTTCAGGTATAGGCTTGATTATGATGCCTTTTGCATATGACACGTTTACAGTTCTCCTACTCTATGCTCTAACTGGCGTTGGTTCAGGATTCACAATGACCTCTCTCAAGACGCTTGTTGCAGATTACACAGAACGGGGCGAGGAAAGAACTCGTTCATATGGAATCACAATGGCTGCAGGGACCTTAGCTGCAATTGTAGGACCACTTCTTGCAGGTTACATACTTGATCCTATTGCCCTACCTGGCGTGAATCCCGAGATGTTAAGATACTCAATTGTCTTCTTCATGTGGGGTGGATTGAGAATTGTAACTGGTGTGGTAGGTCTCATTACAGCTAGGTGGCTCCAAAAGAATATTCCAAAGAAAGTTGTACCAGAAGAAGTCGAAGAAATAGACGAGTCACCAAACTCATCTGATGCAAAAAATGATACTATCACTTCGACTCTGTTTGGTATCAGCCGCATGATTATGGGATTTAGTTCAGGAATGGTTGTTCCATATCTCATTCCGTGGATTGCTGCGACCTTCAATCCAAGCGAGGTTGTTCTTGGTAGTCTTCCAGCTATCTCAAATGTGACACTAGCCACAGGTGCTCTCTTTGTAGGACTGGCTAGTGAGCGTGTAGGTAAGGTGAAGATGATTACTGCGCTCTATATCCTTGCCCCAATTCTCACAATAGGGCTCGTTTACACACCATTCTTACTCATGGCGGTTTTCTACATTGCACGTATGGCGGTTGCCAATATGGCACAACCAGCCTCCGACTCGCTCTTTATGGGAGAAGTAAGTCAAATTAGAAGAGGGAGGTCTCTTGCACTCACTCGTATCATGTGGACATTCCCAAGACAAACAGGGACTCTTCTCACATCAATCTTACTTGGAATTGGTTTTCTTGGAACTACTACTCAATTCGGGATAATCGTTTTCCCAATAGCTATGGCACTATATCCAATCAGTGTAATCCCAATGTACATAGCTGTTTATAGAAATCGGAAGCTGAATACCCACGGTGACTAAGGTTTCATCTTGACTGTAAATTATTGAAGATCTCTATTCATCAATAAGCCTCTTGGAGAATTTGTAGGTAACCTTCGACATAGCTTGTTTCTGATGGGGCTGCATCTGAAATAATCTTCAAGACACAAACATATGAGCCGTAGGATTCATCTAGGGTTTCACCTAGTCCGAACCCAGTTCCACTACTTTGATTCAACCTACCGAATACCAATTCGAAACGAATCGATTCTTCAAGTAAATTAAATTCTGCAGAATTCATCTCAAGAATTCCAAGATAGATACTCACAGTACCAGATGTATTTCCCAAAGTTTCAATAGTACATTCTAGGAAAAGCTGATTGAAGAGACCAGGATATGGAGGTTGAACATCAACATCAAAAATGACCCAAGAGCCCACTGGAATGTTCTCTCTATTCGCTGGAGTTGTATAATGAACAATCGTCGTGCTATTCATTAAGTAAGTGCTATACATCGATGCCCCAACAAACATCGAAATAAGAAGGACACCAACAACCATCGTTGTAAGACTTCTTTGTAATCTTAAACGGCGTCTGATGTGAAGAATCTCCTGAAGTTTTTCAGCAGAATCCGAAGAATCCCATGATTCCTGCTTTGGAATCATACCTTTTAGAATCGGCCAGCGAGTGGAATTCTTAGATAGAGCTCTATGTCCCGTAAAAAATAGAACGATTGAGATTGAACTTAATGTGAGGAGGGCAACTACAAGACCTTCAAGAGAAACGATAAATCCCACATATCGTACCATATCATTGGTGGACTCGAATTGATAACCACTAAATTGGACTGCCAATGATCTAACAATATTATGTGGGCTTAGGAGGGCCAAAGTACGAGTGAGTGAATAATACCAATAGAGAGGTTCTGCACTCCAACCTGCAATAGTAGCAATTACAATAGTAGATGCACTCCCAATTATTGTGCATAAACGTGAATCATCTGTAATGCTAGCTAAAGCAGTAGCTATGGAAGCTAAACAAATAGACACTATAAGTGAAGCGCCTAAAACTGATGGAAAGAATAAAAAGGAATAGGAGGGAATACCAAAAATAACAGGTAAAAAGAATGCATTGAGTGTAAAGATAATGGTTACGAAACTAGTAATCATAAGAGTATGAAAAACCCGAATCCGATAAGCTCTCTTTACTCCAACCTCATCTATTTTTCTCTGAAGATAGAAGCGTGATGCACGACTACTGAAGAGAAGTCCAGCTGTCAAAAACGAGAACAGACCAGAAGCGAAGGTCATTCCTACAATATTTACAGAGTTGAGAAGATGAGCAAGATCAAAGCTCGGATCTACAGGAGTTGTAAGTAGTAGTCCCAATAATTCAGATACTGAACTGGCTATAATGATGATGACCAAATCTCGCCGAGAGATTAATGGTATTGATGCAACATCATTAATGAAACTATTATCCATAATTGTAACTCCGCCACAACGATTATTGTGCATATTGTTACTAATGAATGTGTTTAGAATACAAAATACGTACTAATGTCGCCATGAACACAAAATGAGATGTCATCGGATATTTCAATTAGTTTTAATTACAGAAGGTGGATAGTCGGAATCTATTTAGTCAGCATAGAGTAATCGAAATGCGAGGAATGTTCGATGGAAAAGAAATATCTCTTGGCCAAGATGACTTGGCCGGAAGTAGAAGAAATTCTGAAGGAAACCGATATTGCTCTTGTCCCAATTGGAGCAATAGAACAGCATGGGCCTGCTCTACCGGTTGATAATGATGCACACATTGCAACGGAATTCACATTGAGAGTTGCTGAGAGTGTATGGATCAAACAGAAAGTTGTAGTTACTCCAACGATTGCATTTGGTTACTCCCCCCATCACATGCAATTCAAGGGTACAATCACCTTGAGTGAATCTACATTGGTAAACATGGTAGTAGATATTTGCAAATCACTCGAACATCACGGATTCAAAAGAATAATTATCATCAATGGACACGGTGGAAACACAACTGCGATTTCCAATGCACTTCATGAAATGAGTGGTGCAGTTGATGCTAAGATATTCAGCTTGGATTGGTGGACCATTGCAGCAGACAAAATCAAAGAGGTTGCAACACGACCAGCTTTCCACGCCTGTGATATGGAAACCTCGGTGGCATGGTATCTAGATCAACGAGTGTTAGATGACAAACGTGTCGATGAACCAGGTAGGAGTATAATTCCGGGATTTATTGAACCAGATATGCTCGCTCCTCCACCCAGAGCTTCTGCAGCGTTCATGATGAAGAGCATCACCGACTCTGGTGTTGTTGGATATTCTACTAAGGCAACAAAGGAAAAAG
>JABCSP010000098.1 GCA_018238825.1 Candidatus Thorarchaeota archaeon
TAAGTTGAAAAGAGGAGTACACTCCCATTGGAACTTAATTCAAAAAGGACACCATCGAAATCATCTTGATATTCAAGAAAATTATCTACAATAGGAAAATCAGCAGATTCAGTGAATCCGCAGACCAATACATCATTGTTTGAACTAAGTGCAATATCGTAGAATACTTCAGATTGTTCTCCACCAATATATGTTGAGAAGATTAATCCATTTCCAGTAGCATTCAAACAGAAGACAAATCCATCATTTCTATAACCAGGACCAACTCCATTGGATGTTGCATTATATGCATTGATAGTTGGAAAATCCTCAGATGTAGTAATTCCAGCTACATATGCATTTCCCTGAGAATCTCCAACAATTGCCAAACCAACTTCACCACCGCTATCCCCATCGATGATACTTGAGTAAATCAATTCACTACCTGAAGAATTCAATTTAGCTACATAGACGGCATTATACCTAGTTTCATTTCCGTAAGAATTAATCAAAGGAAAATTATCTGAATCTGTTTCACCTGTTACAAATACTGAACCCTCATCATCAACAAAAATTGCCTCACCAGTATCAACATGGTCACCACCAAGATAAGTAGAAAAAACAACTTCTAGGTTATTTTCATCAAAACACATAACAAAACAGTCAGTGGAGTTTTGAAATGTATCACAATATGCATTTTCAACGGGAAAATCTGGTGAATTTGTACTGCCAATGAGATAGACTTTTCCAGAACGCACATGCATGTCTTTCACCCAGTCATAACCTGAACCTTTTATTGTGATATAAGAGATAGGTGAAAAATCAGTTCCATTAATTTTCATCAGAAAGGAATCTAAGATATCGTAATAATCTCCCGTGTCGTGAGTAATTCCAGCAACATAGAGATCACCTGCTTCATCAAAATCAACGCAAGTAATGTAATCTTGTGTTCGGTTTCCCGTCAAAGTTGAGAAGACAAGTGGTTCTGTGATATTGATTACTGATTCCTCCGGACTAGTGATGTCCATTATGGCAGCTGTACCAATCATCGGTGCAGTTCCAATCAGAAATCCAGCGACTAGTATCAACAAAAGAATTCTAGGAAAAATTTGTGTCAATAAAACTCCAACCTCTCGATTGTCTTTTTCTGGAGTCTTATTACTCTTTACAATTTTTTGCGAGCTGTAATTAGCCATAAGAGCGGAGGTCTTCACCCCTAAATCCGAAAGCGAAGACTTCCACCACTTTCTTTGTTTAGTATTCGACTGCCATTTCGATTTGTTTTGGTGCTTTGGGTTCCGCTCTCTTTTTCTGGGATTCACTCTTATTCTTAGGCTTAACGAATGCAAATACCGTAATTATTAGAGATATCACCAGCAGGATGTCAGGGACATAGAAGAGTGATGTTTCTAGAAGTGGAACACGGAGTATTTGACTAACCATAATGATTGGAAGTGAAATGACCATGACGCCACTTCGAATCTCTTTGAGTCTTCCGGTCTTCCAAGTTATTATGAATGTCACCATCATCATTAGTCCAACAAGTAGAATTAGCGGGATTGTCAAAGTCATGATGAGCGCATCTGATGTACCAAAGAACACTACCAATAACCAATATGCTGTCACACCCATCAATAGCCTCATGTGATATTTTTGAATCCTAGGAGCCCAGATTTGGAGAAGAGCACCAAGAACGGGTATGATTGAAGCACTGATAATAATCGAACGGAGTTTAAAGAAATCCAACGATGGTTCGATGATACCAAGGGTTGAAAGTGCTACTACTAGAGTTTGACAAGCATGACTTATTGCCGTGATTGCAAACACCAGGGGTAAATCTGTAAGCAATCGGTTACTCTGTTTGAACCAGAGTCTAAGTAAATACGTTCCAACGATTGCTGAGATTATTACGATTGTAATACTTGAGAAGATTACAAATTCTGTACCTAACTGCATTATTATCATTCCTAATTATTTGTCTTATGTCGCAGTTACTGTCGTTCATTGTTAGATGGACAAACTTGGACACCAGAGTGATGTCCTCCCAAGAACGACACTGGGAACTACTCTGTGAGGTTTAATTTGTATCTGGTCAACCTCAGTACTATCTACCGTGCTTGAGTATTTATACTCGTAAATTGATTGTCTGTTCCATTATTCTTCTTGGAGATGTACTGGATTTTCCAAGGGGGATAAAACTGTTTCAAACACCAGAGAGGCCGGTTACTTTCTTCATTCTCTCAATTGTACGTCCCCATAGAGCTGAAACTTGTTCAATTTTGTAACGCCAGAAAACTACAAACAGTGTTGAAAATGTTATGAAGAACATGCTGAGTGAAACAATCATTAGACCAGGAGTAGCGAATCCAAGGTCGGGGCCTTGCATTATTGGCTCCGGTCCAATTTTGAAACACTCATTTGCAAAGTTGAAAATAGTATGAGCCACAATTGGACCCATGAGGGACTTTCCTGAGCTGAACCTTTCGTAATAGATTCCAAAGAGAAGCCCAAGAATTGTCGTGAAGAAAACGATCATGGAAACTTCCACGATAACAGATTGTTCAGGGGTTGCATTCACGATAGGCCAACCAGCATGCCAAAGTCCAAAGATTATCGCAGAAATTGCAATAGATTTGTTGGGGGTAAATTTAGTTTTGAGAGAGTTTTGGAGTAGTCCTCGGAATAGGGTTTCTTCTAGAAAGGCATTGATCATAAAGAAGATGAACAGGTATCCGAGCAGCTCACCATTAATAATGTGCAGCTCCAAAGGATATGATGGGTCAAGCAGTAGTGAATACAATACGGTGCCACCGGTATCTATCACGACTGAAACCAGAATACCCATCACAAGACCAACAGCCAGTTGGACCCTCAATTGTTTCATAGAGAGTCCTAAGACTGAATCAATCTCCTGTCTTCTGTAAAACCAAAAGAATCCCAGAATAATCAAGAGGGGGAAAAGTTTGGAGGGAAGAATATTCATCCATGTATCGCCAAGACCTAGTACGAACTGGTCAACGATTCTCCAGATTATTCCAATTGTCAACAGGATTCCACTGATTACTAGGATGTTCATCGTGGACCATATCGATGGTTTCTCTTGAACAGGCGCAGTACCCTCTTGCGTCATTGTGGTTATCATAGAAACGGTCTCCTATTAAGGATAGATTATAATTTGATGCACTCCATTGAATTTAAAGCCCAACAAATAGATTCAATCGTAACAGACTGATTCAAATAGCGCCCAGTCGTTCAGAAAAAGGGAGACGAGTGGTCTTGGTACGCATTGCTCACATTTCTGATTCCCATCTTGGATGTTCCTTATTCCAGTTGACAGAAAGAAGAGAAGATGCTCGAAAATGCTTGAAGAAAGCTGTAGATATGGCAATGCAACATTCTCCGGATATCTTGGTTCACACTGGAGACCTGTTCCATTCACCACTTCCTCAAAATGATGACATGATTTTTGTCATCGAGTTATTCAAAGAGCTGAAGGACAAAGTACGACTAATAGTCCTTGATGGAAATCACGATATACCCTACGGATACCGGTACAACTTCAGTCCTCTTCGTGGTCTCGAAATAATGGAACTTATTACATCAACAGGAAATGGACCCTACTCAACATTCACTGAGGAATTTGATGGGAAAGAGGTTCAGATGCATCTTGTTTCCTGGACTTCACACCGTCAGTTCGAGTACTTTCTTAATTCCGCTAAAACTAATGGTGGAATCTCACTATTCTTCGCTCATGACATTCCAGTAATGAAAGAGGATTTACCGGTCCATTTCAACTACTATGGATGTGGCCACAAGCATAACTTCTGGTTAGACCAGGAGTATGACATAGGACGACCAGGATCCACGTGCATTGTTAACTGGAACCGTGAGATGACAGGCAAGAAGAAACTCATTGTTGTTGATATCGACAACTCGGGTAAGAATGAGTATACGATGCAAACCTTGAATGACGTTAGGGAGTTCAAATTTATCACTGGTCTGGATATCACTGGAATGGGTACTGAAGAAGCCAATCAAACTGTTACAAATTCACTTTCTAGACTCGCACCAAAGAAGAAGAAGCCAATCATCATTGTAGAAGTCAATGGGTTGATCGATTCTGAAACTGAACGTGGAATAAAGAGAAAAGAGCTCATTGAATTTGGAGAAAAGAAACTAGACCCACTTTTCCTTCACATTGAACCAAATTGGCAATGTATGGGACCTCGAAATGTGGATTTATCTGAACCTCTCAATGTTGAAAAATCAGTCATTGAATACATGGAGCAAACAAAAGACAAGATGGCTCCAGATATTCTCGAGAGCCTACCGAAATTGCTGGGGAGTGAAGCCTGATGATTGATAGAATTAGCCTACGCAATTTCAAGGTCTACAAGGATCAGGAATTCACCCTGCATCCAGGATCTACTGCAATCATTGGACCCAATGGTTCTGGGAAGACCTCAATCTTAGAGGCAATTGAATTTGGTCTATTTAGGCGTGTTACACGGAAAGAAAAGAAAGTACCAAGTTTGGAAGACCTCATCAATCATCGTGGGAAGAAAGCAATAGTTGAATTAGATTTCACCGCACCTATTAACCGAAGAGAGTACACAGTCATTCGACAAATCCATCCTGGAAAAAAGAGTGCCGAAACCACAGCAGACCTATTTCTGAAAGGAGAAAGGAAACCAGAAACAAGTGGACCCACTCGTGTTGACGACCAGATTGTAGAGCTGTTAGGAATGGACCGTCACGCATTCTCTGCGCTGACTTATGTTCGACAGGGAGAGATAGATCGACTATCTCGACTCAGTCCAAGAGAACGCAGAGCAGACCTGTACAGCATGATGGGTCTTGCGATTTATGACAAGCACAGTGACAAGATTCGGAAAGAGATGAGTAAGACAAAGAAAGAGATTGGAAATCTTACAGACACAAGAGAGAGATTAGAAGAAATCAGTGAGCATTTACCCTCAAAGAAAGAAGTGGACATAGCGTTCATAGCCCTGGGTAAACTAACAGAAGCAACTGGTGAATCACCAGATAGCAAGAATATCATGAAGCTCATTGAGAAGATTCAATCTTCAATAGATACTATAGAATCTCAATTAGCTTCTACTGAGATATCAGAGAAACCCGAGGAACTCAAAAAAGAGTCAGAGATTGCCAAGCATCTGAGATCACTCCTTGCCACAATCCCCGATGTTGCTGAGAATCAATTGCGACCACACATCAGGTCCGAGGCACGGACTCTCTTCAGAGAGATATTTGGTGACCGTTATAGTGACCTTGTTATTGATGATGATTATGAGATTTCACTTTACGACCTCCAAGGTAACAAAGTTTCCCTCATGGCAGCGTCAGGTGGAGAAGATGTCTGTGTCAATTTTTCACTTCGTGTTGCAGTGAATACAGCTCTTCAGAAACACTCAGTGTCTGGACCACCTCCAGGTCTCTTAATTTTAGATGAACCCGGTGCAGGGCTCGATGAGCAGCGTCGTCGGTGGCTGCCAGAGGCAATTGCAGGTCTCGAAATTGTGAAGCAGGTAATTGTGGTCACGCACATGCAAGAACTCAAGGGTTCAACAGAACACATCATCTCGCTATTACCTCAAGGAAAGGGGCGTCAACCGCTGGTCAAGGTAGAATAGTATTCACTCATTCATCAAAGAGGGATTGTTTGATGTCAGCAATATCCTCACCCTTCATGATAAGACTTCGAAGCTTCATTGCAACTTTACGACTACCCAGAGAGATACTGCCAACGAGAATGTTATCCTTCAAGACAGCCTTGAAGTATTTTCCATTATCAAGATCAACTGATACAAGGGTCTCATAATCTGGAGAATCGGGGTGAATAATGCCTATGCTTGTAAGGTCAATTCCAGCTACCTGAAGTTGGTTAGAGGGTGTGATGCCTTTGAATTTTGAACTACCAAAATCAAGCATATTCTGAGCAGCAATTCGTGCCGTGGATGTTGCCCAGGGGATAATTCCATGCCACTGACCATTATACTCCATACAATCTCCCGCAGCAAAGATTCCCTTTGTAGATGTCTGCATGTGTTCATCAACATTGATTGCTTTGTTGTACTTGATGCCAGAGTTCTTTGCAATGATTGTATTCGAACGTACACCTGTGGCAATCACAACGAGGTCTCCACTAATCGAATCATTCTGGGCAGACACAATTCCCTCAGCATCATCATCCCCAGAGATACTTCTGCATTCGAATCCGAAGAGAACAGAGATACCTTTCTTCTCAAGATGTTTGGTTAGAACTGTGCTCCCTTGGTCATCAAGTTGCATTGGAAGAAGACGATTATCATTACTTACAACAATAGGTTCACCGCCAACCTCTTTCATAGCAGCTGCAAGTTCAATTCCTAAGATACCTCCTCCAACTACAATCTCTCGTCCAGCACCCTTGACAGCATCCCTGATATCTAGTGCATCATCCAGTGTTCTGATGACATGTACGTTATTCTTATGGAGACCTTCGAAAGGAGGGACGAAGGGACGACAACCAACAGCAAGAAGTAATGAATCATAGCCAGCATAGTCCTTCGATGTAGAAATCACTGTCTTGGTTTCGGTATCAATCTGAAAGACTGGCGTTGATAATCGGAGGTTTACATTATTCTTTTCATACCAATCGAGATCATAACGGATTGTTTCTTTGATTGTACGACGATTGGCAACGAGGTCGATAAGGCTAGGTCGTGGATAATATGGATGTCTTTCATCAGTAAAAACATCAATCCTAACCTTGGAGTCCTTACTTCGAATCTCTCGAATCGCAGTAGTCGCAGCTACGCCATTTCCAATAATCCCAATTTTTGAAATCACTAGTTACCTCCTCTATACGGTGGGTGTTGATTCCGTTTCTCGATTATCCTTATTGAGTATACCGAAGCACCCCTTCTTCCTTTATTCAGTTTCATCCGCGTTCTTTTTAGCCGGGGTAATTCTGAATCATCTCATGCCAAGAATGATTCCATCAAAGATACGGGCAATTCTTTTTGATCTACATCATACCATTACTAAAACTCGAGTAGATATGGTTACACTTACGAGAGAAGCTGCTGAGAGTGCAGGGATTCCGTTCAAGCAGTTTTCAGATGAACGCTTAGCCAGAGCAATCAAAAAGGCAGACACTTGGATGAAGGAATATCAAGTTCAGAACGGAGTTGACATTCATTGGGGCGGCGAAGTAGAGCACTGGCTCGAAATTAACAGAGTACTTACTGATGACCTTGAACTTGACAATATTCAAGATGCATCCCTCCTAAAGATGGAGAAGCACTGGAAAGAAACGATGGCGACAAACTGGGAGTCATTGGTTGAAGGTGCAAAAGAAACCTTAGAGGAGTTGCACCGTAGAGGATACATTATTGGAATTTGTACACGAAGACATGATAACCCAGAGAAACTACTGAAGGAATGGGGTATAGACCATTTACTCTCAACTGTTCATTATTCTGGAGTACCGGGTTATGCAAAACCAAGCCCGTTTACTCTACTAGAAGCTGCAAAGGATATTGGTTTTAATCCTCGATTATGTGCGTACGCTGGAAACTACGTTGATGCTGATGTTGGTGCTTCATTGAGTGCAGAGATGCTCCCAATACTCACAGTCTGGTCAGATTCTAAAGAGAAGGAACTAGCTCCAGCTGGCACGATCGTTATTGACAAAATCAAAGAAGTGCTGAATAAAAAGTAGCAAGATATTCACTCCTTATATAAATAAGATTATCAACAATCTATAATTGTCCTGTACAATTATCCTTGACAAAAGGATAATTGTGCATTACTATTTTCTTATAAAAAGAAGAGGACTAAAACAATAT
>JABCSP010000099.1 GCA_018238825.1 Candidatus Thorarchaeota archaeon
TCAAGGACAAGTACGGGTATCCTGTTGGCAATGGAGCACACAATGCAATCAGTACTTGGAATGGACTCGTGCCTAAATTTGGTAAGCCCGCAAAGAAACCGGCCCTTGTCGGATCGAGTCTCATGCCTGTTGCCTTAGGCGCAGATTTCGTTCTTACTGGACCTGCAAAGTATGCACCTATCATATATCCATCAGTGGCAATGATCGATGTTGCACTTTCCGGAATCCTAATTGAAGAACGAATTCGACCCGAGAAACCCCATCCTCGATACCTAATAGGATAACAACGTTTACTGCAGTATGAACAAGTTTCAAATCAACGGCAATAAATCTCAAGTCAATATACGACAGCAATAATAAAATAGCTCTGATTAACTTTTCAGGTTCGTCAAAGATGGTAGATTTAGTAGTTGGAGACCTAACCACTATTGATTTTGCTATGGCCATAGCAACTGGAATCATCGCTTCAGTTGTTCTAACCACGGCATATTATATGTCAGGTATAGGAATTCCAAAATGGAAACCGAGGAAGCTTGTCCATATAGTAATAGGAACTGTTGTTGGCCTGACCCTCGTTGGTTACTCTAATTTAAGCGGTCCACTTCTTGCTGCAGGAATTTTCTTATTCATCTTATTTTACACATGGGCCCACAAGAGTGAGTTAATTGTTGATCTGCTAGTAGCAGGTAGTCGCGAAGGGGAAAGTAAAGCCAATACGTTCATGGCGGGATTCATGGCAATGATCTCTTTTGGTACAGTCTTTCTTCTCTTCTTTTCAAGACCGGAGATATTTGTGGCAGCAATTCTGGCTGTCGCCTGGGGAGACGCTGCGGGAGAAGCACTTGGTCGTCCCTTTGGAGGGAAACTAATCCAAAGAAACTATCGGAACAAATCAGTAGAGGGAAGTATTGGGGTCTTAGTTTTCACTGCACTTGCGGTGGTAGTATCATTGATTATCTATTCACCAGGTACCTGCATAGTATGTTTCTTACCTCAGATTCTTCTCGTAGCAATCTGTGTCGCCCTTGCAGAATTATTGAGTATTGGATGGACAGACAATTTCTTCATACCCATGGTAGCAGCTGTTGCAATGTGGTTATTGATATTCCCAGGAATTCCACTATTCCTTGTCTAAGCAAAAGAGAATTCTATCCCCAATCACTGAGCCGTTCGATTCCAGATTCCCCGAGTTCACACACAAGTTTCAACTCAGCAAGGATACCTGACCACCCCACATCATAACCAACTACTGCTTCAGGCTCTGCAAAGCCATTATGATGCAGAGTTACGAGTGTGTGACCATTAACCTCTTCAAAGCGAACATTGACCAAGGTTTCAGGTTCGTCACCGTGCACCCAAGAGAACTCTAACTCCTTATCGGTAATCAGCTTCTTGAAGACTACTGGGCCTTTGCCTTCTGCCCACCAGGTGTAAATACCTGCATATTGACTATCAACGACTGGGTCTTCAGCTCTTATGAAATGCTTCAGTTTGTCAGGATTTGTCCACACATCAAAAGGTAATTGTGGTGGAGTGTTACAAATGACACTCAATCTTACATCAACGGGATCATACCTTGTAACTCGTAGAGGATGGTATTTTGAATAATCAAAACGTAAAGCGGGTCCTCCTAATTCTACTGCACACTTAAAATTCGCAAGAAGCAAATTCCAGTGTTCTGGTAAATGGTACTTTCTTGCTGAAACTGGAACAGCTCCGTGATTGACCTGAATCATCGTACCGGGTCCAATAGGATTGAATCGAATTACAAGAAGCGTATCAACACCCATAATCCGCCAACTGAGAAGAAGTACTTTCGTATCCTTAATCTCTTTGATTTCCCAATAATTTGCAATTTCTGGCGTTGTTGGTGCATTGTGGCCAAGGAACCTGATTGAACCACCTACACGGATATCAGCAGAGATTTCATTGCCTAACCAAAGTAGCATCATGATTGGACTTAAGAAATCATCCCAAACTTCGTCTATGGACTTTGAAATCCGGATTTGAAGGTGAATTACTGGAAGTACTTCTTCCTTAGGTTCTGCCATAGCCGCCTCCTCGCGCTGGTATATAGATACCTCGTACCCTTATGTTTGTGATGGTATTGGATTTTATCAATCAAGAAAATTAGAAAAGAGTAGGATTCTAAGTCCTACTCTTCATCTTAATGTCAGTTACAAGTCAGCCTGGCAGTTTTGACACTTTCCAATGCCCTGTTCAGTCTTGGCTCCACAGTATGGGCAAATTACGAGTACTTTCACAATCTCCCTTTCATGAGTTGTGGTGGTTGCTGGTGCTGCGTAAGTAGTAGTTGCAGCTCGTACAAAAGTATCGCCCTCTAACTTGCCTCTCAAGCGTCCCGTTCCAATGGCCTCGTAAAGCGAGTCTCTGACGACCTTTGCATCGAGTCCGGTTATACCGCTTATCTCACCAATACTTATTGTATCATGAGAAGAGGCTACACCAATCACTTGTGTTGAAAGGTCCTTTTGACTTTGGCAACAGCAACATGGCCAAATAAGGAATATCAGAAGTATGAAAACAGCTCCGACTATGGAAACAATGCCACCCATTTCAGGGATAAAGATACCAGCAATCCCTAAGATACCACCCAAAATCATGATTATTCCGAAAGTCTTTCCATGATTTGAATCAGCAACACCTTTCGAGAAAATCCCTGTTATGAGAAAGAGGATACCCAAAATCATGACAATAGGACCCATGATCATGTACATCCCTTCCATATCTGAGAATTCACCTAGGAAAGTCATTAACGCGCCAGCGACTATAACGACAATCGACCCAGAACGAAAGATACTCTTCATTATTACATCTGACATGACAAGAATTCAGCGCACACTACTAAATTGAATTATCGTTTTTCAGGAATATTCTGTTAACGAAGAAGAAATAAGGATTCAACAATCAGTGATAGTATCAATCGCGTGGAGAGGATATTATGCCAAATCACCTTAAGCACATTGCAATATTGTGTGTTTCCTTATGGTTATTATCAGCAATGATAACAACTCCAACTGAAGCACTTGTAACTTTGGACAATTCACAATATCAGATAGCTGAAACGGATCTTAGTCGTGTCGACTGGAAACTGAATCATATCGCTAATCCGGGAATGGAGGATTGGTCAACTGCTCATGATATCGACGATGTTTCCACATATCGGACAACGGAACACTACTCTTGGTATGCTCAAGCCCCATGGCCTGTGAATGAAGGCGTCCGGTCTAGAGGTTTCCAATCACGTGCAATTGATCCCGAGCACCCCTCAGAAGCATACATGTGGAGAACATCCATGCCAGCTTGGAATAATCCAGCTAATCTAACATTAAAATTTGATTGGCACATTGATCAGATTCCACAACCAATTGATGGAGATTACTTCAGAATTGATATCTTCCTACAAGCTCCAGGAGACCATCATCTTTACTACTACTTCGGTTGCTCAGATAGTACATTATCAAACTCTTCTACACGCAAATACTTCTTCATAGATGGATCAATTCAAACGTGGAACACATTTGATAGAAACATCACCGAGGATTTCTTTAATACTATCGGGTATTATCCAACGCAGTATCGTTATTTCCGCTTTGAACTAATGGCCTATTCTTCAGATTATTCTAGGGTGTTCATTGATGATCTATGGATGATCAACAATACAGTCATCTTTGGTGGAAGCACTGGAAATGGGAATTTCGAAACTAATACAGGATGGAATAGCGGAACTAACTACAATGCAGCTGACATAGCCCAAAGCTCAGTCAGCCAAGAAGGAGATTGGAGTCTTAATGCAACAGCAGATTCTAATGGAAATCAAAGCAAACTTTCCTTTCAATACAGTCCCAATCGACGGCTTTCATCAATGAATCCAGATACTTTCAGTTTCCAATGGATGATGAATGAGTTTGATGGAGCAAATGAAGACACCTTTGCATATGTTGAAGTGGAATGTTATAACCAATCAGAATCATTCACGGTTTCCTATGTCTTGGCATATGGAGATAATACGAATACTTTCACTTATGAAGGATATCAAGTCATCAACGTGACAGGCTTCAACACAACTGGGCAGTGGAACAGTTTTAGTCGAAGTATCTGGAATGACGTAAGCTCATTCAATCAAACTGATTTTATCACTGTAGAAAGAATCGAGGTTAACATAAGAGCTGATGGACCCACCTCATGTATCAGTATCCTTTTCGATGATATGCATCTTCAGTCAGCTGCAATGGATGACTTGGGATATGAAGATCAAGGTGACGTTGGAGATGAAGTCCTTTCTTGGGGAGTAAGCTCAGGATTTCAACCCGAATTCACAGTAACTGATACCGCATACTCTGGATCTAAAGCTGCAAACCTAACTTTGGTTGATGGTGATTCATGGGGCGAGGATAGTAGATTTGAAAACAGATTCATCAATGATAACACAGACCTCTGGCTCGACTTCTTCTGGAGAATCGAAAATGATACTGCACATGCAGAGAATCTTATGTATATTGAAGTTTCTTTCGAAACAGGTGAAACTCTAGCTTACATATTTGCCTACCATAGTGCAGTTCCAACTGGAAACGGCTTTGATGAATACATCATTCTACCTGAAGTTAATACTAACGACACATGGATTAACTTCCAAAGGAATCTCTTTGATGACTTCGTGACTGCGTTTGGCTCAGAACCAGATACAGAAATTGGGGATTTCTATCTCTATGCTAAGGCTGATACTGGAGGACGATTTGAGGTTCTTTTTGATGATGTATATCTCTACAATGATCCAGCCCCTGAAATTTCAGGAATACAGATGACCTCACAGATTGCAAATCAAGCTGTGAATGTATCTGCTACCGTGACTGATCCTAGTTCCTTCACTGTTGAACTTCACTACAGAGTTGATGGCGGTTCATGGATAGACGTAGCTATGGTTGATACTGGAACTGGCTTCAATGCCACAATTCCAGGACAAACATGGGCAACTCAGATTGATTTCTATATTGAAGCAACAGATGAGTTCGGTCAGGTTTCTCAAAGTACTGAGCTGACCTATTTGATACCATCAGAACCGGATCCTACACCTCCAGATTACTTACCTCTAATCATGGGGGGAGTAGTAGTAGTCATTATTGGAGTTGTAATTATTTACTACTTCATTATCAGACCCAAACAAAGTTCAGAGTAATCATTAGCCCAGCAGTTTATGCTGGGCACTCCCATATTTTTCACTCCAGATTAAGAGAAGAATATCATGACAAGTATAATATCTCAGGATGCACCTCAAAAATCTTGGATTTGTAAGATTGTCGAGTGAGTTGGAGAGGAAATGAAGATACGGGTCCTAGTTGTAGATGATGATGAGGACTTGCTATTCCTAGCGGGAAAATTCCTTGCTAAAGAGGATGGTAGATTCGAACTTGTTTCTGCAAATACAGATCAGGAAGCGTTACAGAAGCTGGAAGAGGAGGAGTTCGATGCAATTGTCTGTGACCATCATTTAGGTCCTCATAGTATGACCGGTCTAGATCTACTTGAATGGGTACGTGAAGGAAATCCAACTATTCCATTCATCATCTTCACTGGTAGGAGCCAAGAGATTGTTGCAATTAGAGCTCTCAATCTCGGTGCGGATTATTATCTAAAAAAGGGAACTGATGAAATCAAAGACCTATTCGGAGATATTGCACACAGAATTGTAACAGAAGTAGAATCAAGACGAACTGAAGAAGCTCTGTCAAATGCATATGAAGAACTTGAACGCAAAGTGGAAGAGCGTACTGAAGAGTTACAGACGATGAATGAGCAGCTTGTCAACGAGATTGATGAACGTAAAAAAGTTGAAGATGCACTTATTCTACAACGTGAGCTAGGAAATATTCTTTGTAGAACAGGAAATCTAAACGATGCATTAGACATAATTTTGAAGACTGCTGTTCGACTGGAAGGAGTTGATTGTGGTGGCATCTACTTAGCTGATGCCAGAACTGGTAAATTCGACCTTTCTTCAAGTAAAGGTATCTCAGCTCACTTTCTTAGCAAGTTCTCAAGTGATAAAGGTCCAGCAGACATCAGAAACCCTCTCTATCTTTCATCGCACCAAATCCAAACTTCAGAGATTGTAGAAGACCAATACAAAGACTTGACTTCTGTAGCCATTATCCCGGTTCATTTCGAAGACGAAACAGTTGCAGTTCTAAGTCTTGGTTCGCACACATACGAAAAAACTCCAACCAGAGATAGGCATACTCTAGAAGCAATTGTAATTCAAATTGCAGCATATATGACCAGAGTAAAGGCTGAACGAACAATCATTGAAAACCAGTTAGAGCTTGCTAATGTCTTCAATTCGCTGAAAGACATGTTTATTGTGGCTAACTCTGAATTGAAAATTCTATCTGCAAATACAATAGCACTTGAATATCTTGGGCTGACAAAGGAAAACCTCAAAGAAAAAACGGTTGGCGAGATCTACTCAATTAAGAAAGATGAGAGTGACAGTCTTTTGAGTAGAACACTTTCAGGGATGATTATTCATCTGGATAATCCAATTAAGGGTAAAGATGGAAAAGCGCTGCAAGCAAATACTCGAGTTGTGTCTGGAAAGCGTAATGATGATTGTATACTCTATTTCGTGAGTAGACTTACATATGTCCAATAATCATATAAAGTTAAGAGTAATTGGAAAAAATAGGAGCAAGACCTCTTTAGTACGCCATACTAGCAAAATCAGAGGAGTTGTCAACCAATGGGTGAAGCAAATGGTCTAATGAAAGGACCCACAACAACTCTTTTTGAGAAAGTCGCAAAATGGATAGGATTATCGCCAAATGCAGGGCCAGTTCTTGCAGCATTGTTTATTGAACATTATGAAACAGGTGAACGACTTAGTTCGGATGACATTTGTGATGTAACGGGATACTCGAGAGCAAATGCAGGTCTTATTGTATCTCAACTGGAAGCACTTGGAGTTATAGACGGTCAGAGAGATTACGATCAAACAGGTCGTGGCAGAAAACGTGTGCTATATGCAGTGAATGGAACATTCTCAGATATCTTCGAGTTAGGTGTGATTAGCATCCAAGATAGATTGAATGGCATGTTGAAAGACCTACAAAGAATCGAAAATATTGACGCTGGTCCAAAAGGTTCATTCGCACAGTTGATGAAAGAAGTAAGAAAATCTGTTGAAAATCGACAAGAAGAACTTCGTTCAATTTCATCAAGTGATATTTCAGTTAGAAGATAGCGCGCATCAAGATTCATCACTATTCAAGAAACAGATTATTCCTTGAGTTTGTATTCTTTAACTTAGCTGAATAGCTTTTATTGGAATATATATTTTGAATGTTGTTGGCAGACCCTGCTCTAAAGAAATCTCCCACCCATGAGCTTCTACAATTCGTTTAACTATGATAAGACCAAGACCGCCATCCTGCTTTATTGAAACACTCTCCTCAAAAATTCTCTCGCGAATTTCCTCGGCAATTGGCATACCGTCATTTTCAATCATCACTGATACTCCATCTTTGTCCTGTTTTGATGAAATGATAATTGATGTTGCTTTGCCATGTTCGTAAGCATTATGTAAAAGGTTCTGAATGACCTGTACCATCTTAGACCGGTCGCAATTCAGTA
>JABCSP010000100.1 GCA_018238825.1 Candidatus Thorarchaeota archaeon
AATCATCTCAAAGACATCTCTCCCAACAAGATCCTCTTCTGAAACACAACCGTACTGATTCACTGCCTGCTGATTGGCCATGGTGATTTGTCCATCAAGGTCCACGACGACAACTGCATCAGGAAATGCTTCGACCACACCACGATATCGCACCTCACTCGCTCGCAGTGCCTCCTCAGAGCCTTTGATCGAGAAGAATATCGGGGCAATCCAAGCTATACCGATCAACAAGAGTGCAGATGTGGCCAAGGCTACCAACTCAGCAACCAAATCAGGGGATAGTGACACATCTCCTGAGGTCAGTCGGTACAGAGTGATAGCTCGCCGGATGGCCATCAACAGAATAGCTGTAGCAATCAGTATGAATGAACGTAGGTTCCCGGTTATCCGGATCAACCTCAAAGCCAAGACTGCCGCTGCAACCTGAAGCAAGATGGAAACCAGAAGTACAATGATTATAATCAATTATACAGCCCCCATCTGAAAGTGTAATGCCTCTGTGACACCAAGTGCTTAAACCATGGTTCGATGAGGATGTTCCTCGTAACACTTGAATTTTCAGCGCGGATGGTTGTCCCGGTCAGTGTACGACCTCTAACTGTGTGAGTCCAAGTGTCATTGATCGCTCGGTTCATTCTCGCTAGAGCCCTGCATGATATCTCACTGCGATACCTTTCCAGAGAGTCCATTGTTTCGCCTCCATACTTGAAAATTGGGTCTAGAACTTCGCGAGCCTTCATACAGCAGTTATAGAATATCAATGTAGTAGATACTAAGAGTTCCTTTATCCCGGAGTGACGATAATCCCACGATTTCCAAACCTATTATCTTCTTATTCTTGAAAGCCGATGCATCCCTAATGAGTATAGTATAATCAATTATAATATAAATTAATTTCAGTGGAACTGTCCACAAATACTAGTCTACTGAGAGTCTAAACAGGTCAGGTGAAGCTCGAAAATGATAGACTACGATGTCATCGTTGCTGGTGTAGAATTGCTTTCCGACTTTCGCGGGGGTGACGTGCAGCTACTAAAAACCTTGACGAACCTAGACATTCATTAGAAACTCCTTTGAGTGATACTCATGTTTTCAGTATCAAAAACAGCCTTACGACTGGGAGTATGTATAAGGACCATCCATCGATGGGACAAATTTGGAAAACTCCACTGTTTTCGAACAGTTGGAAACCACCGTAGAATACCATTGTCAGAAATCAACCGGACGGTTCAATCCATACACTTCTCATCACTCACAAGGACAGGCTTGCACGCTTCGGGTTGGATCTCCTTGAACGTATCCTCAATGACTATGGGATGCGTCTTGAAGTTCTCTATCAACCTGAACACCAGAGCCCTCAGAAAGAACTTGTCATGGATCTCAGGTCATTGATAGCTTCCTTCTCCGGTCGGGTCTATGGACTCAGGGCCGCTGCTCACAGGGTGTCCTAGTCCATTAGTTCTCTTTCAATATCCATTTCTGTAACTGCTCTTCAAGATCCTATTACGGACTAGCTGAACGAAGTGGTTGGAGTATTTTTCGTACTGATACCTGATATATCATTTTGTACCAAAAACAAATTATTCTTACATTTCAAAGTCGAAATGTGTTTATTAGGAATTGGAACCAGAATGTAGTGTGCCTCCTAGAATTCCTCAGATTAGTTATCCTGATAGGGCAATGATGCAGGCAAAGAATTCAGCCATGAATACGCTCCTTCATTTTATCAGAAAAGAAGCTGATATTCTACCTAAGAAATATGAAAAATCACTCGTGGTATGGGAAGAAACTGTAAGGAAAAGAGCTGAGCTAAGTAAAGAAAAAGATCCAGACCGATTTGTACCTGTCTGTGATGTTGAAAAATATCTAAGAAAGAATTTCCTCTCTGTAGTCTTCAATACCACAGCTCTTTACGGGAATACGGAATCTAAGAGAGTATACTCATGGAAAGAAGGGTCTATTGGTCCCTTGAATATTTTGCTGAATATAGCAGGAGCACACCTCAGGTTTCTTGCAATGACAAGATATCCGTTCCCTTTGCCTAGAAAGAGGAGGGTTAGAAGAACCAACAAGGAGGGAACGCACTACTTCCAGAATGATTACGTATATTGTGGTACAATAAATCGTCCATCAGTCATTATCACACATCCCATGCTCCCATCACTAGATTTTGTAGATGTAATTCGAGGACATCTGGTAGAACTCTGTCGACAGTGTTTCATCCACTCTGTTCCGATTAGTATCGCTTCTAGATACATCAATCTCCTGACCTTCCGATTAAGACCATTGGTAGACAAGTTCTATTTGGCTGGTTTTGAGAAGAAGAAAAGGACCTTGGAATTCACGAAGAAGTCATTGTCTATCTTAGAATCAGTATTGAAGAGCGTCAGAGGACAACATGGTATCACTTCAGGATATCCATTGCGGATGACCAAGATTCTAGATGACACAGGACCTAGCCCTATTGGGTTGTCCGAACTCATTGAAAAAATCGATGATTCGGGGATTCGTGCAATTATTACAAAACGTCAGGACAAACACTTGGTCGATGAAGACGATGTGACGCAATTTACTAGTAGGATAAACACAGCTAGATCTCGACTAGGGACACGGATTCATAAGCAGTTAGCGTGGGGGATAACTCAACCTTTCTCAGCAAAGAGTGTAATGCTGGGCGGGGACTATCTAGCAAAAGACAAGACTGGATACATCCTAGCTGCTGAGATGCCTGTGAATGCAGGACGTGGAAAGGTAGACTACACACTCCTTGCTAGAAAAATACCCATGTATATGGAAGACATATCTGACTCTACTTCTGGTATATGGCCCCCAAGACTTGTCCTGGATCTTAAGACGAAATCAGCATTCAATTGGGGCGTAAGTGCTAAGACCCATAACTCGGACAAGTCCCTTGTTGTAGACTTCCCGTTTAAGAGAAGGCCTCTGACCGATTCAGAATGGGATTTCCTCATCAAGAACTCTCCAACTCCAAAAGAACATAAACAAGTGGAATCTTATGCTGAAGTATTACTACAAGAGTATAAAGCAATTGCAAAAGAGGCCCTTTCACCACCTTCAACGATTCTAAAGGGGATAATTCTTGTTGATGGTCATGAGCGCTCTTCACGTCTAAGACGTATCCTACCTAAGTTCATCAAGACTGTTTACAAACAGGTACACAAAGACCTGGTAGAAATGCGTTCAAAGAAACCAGAGGGGGAATTGAAATATCCTCGGACGTTATTTGAACCTACATTTAGGTGGGCACTAAATATCCGAATTGCAATTGTACTCTCTCCTTTCACATTACCAAAAGATGCTTCTCTTCAAGAAATCCTTCCTCCACCTATTCCACCACACGTAGTCAGTGAACTCAACCCATTCAAATGTAGTAGAGATGAATTAAGACACTTTATCCTGTATCTCTCTGCAGATGGTGCAAGTTCCCCAGGTGATAGTGCAGGTTGGATTACACAGCATTGGCATGGACTAAAGTTTGGATATGATCTTGCTTGCGAACGTAATCTCAGGAAGGTTGTCTGGATTGACCTTGCAGGAGAATTTACGGATGAAATAATCAGAGCTGCTACATTGCGATTGGACTTCCATCATAATCGAGTAGTTAAATTCTGCAAAGGTATCGAGTTCCTAGATCTCTCTGCAGAAATAGAAAAAGTATTGTTTTCAGGGAGCGAACTTCCTTCTGCCGAATCAATAGAATCTCGGGTCAAGAATTATGATCTCGTTATCGTGTCAGGTATTGATACCATTAGACAGATCGCTCCAAAGGAACTTGAAGGCTTAGTCGACACTTTATCTGTGCATATAGCGAATGCAACATCATTACCCGAAACGTGTACACTTTGGTTTGGAACCCCCCAACCCCTTGCTACGACTTCAGTGTTGTACAAGCGTTCGCAACTGCGCCCGTTCAGACACGATTCTCCTTTACAACCATACATCAATGAGATCGTAATGAGCATCCCGCTCCCACCAAGAAAAGGAGGAAGTAAAGTCCCATTACATGACCATGTAAGAGGATTAGTGTCAATTGTTCCTGATATGAAAAAAAGAATCAGATGCACAACAATTGGAATTCCTCCTTTGATAGGATGGTCCAAACGATTCCTGTCACGGAAGCCATCTGATAAAGAGCAGAAGTTAATGGATAGAATTCACACTCGACCACCTAGCACATTTCGCTGGTTGGAATCTCAAGGAACTTCCATGTTTAGAAAGGATATGGCGATTGAGCTATTTCCGTTCTTAGAGTCTTGGAATCCAAGATCCAATGAGTCTTCTGTATCTGAAGACAAAAATCTAGATAGCCTTAAAGTAAAGAAGAAAAAGTTGGGTGGAAAAAGGGGATACAAGGGATCCAGTTCTCGTTTGACATTTTCTGCAAATTTGTGCATACCTTCCCCTAGATCAATAAATACAAAGAGAGAGTATGAACAAACAGAGTTGGTACTCAAACCGCTTAAATCAACCCCACATCCACCTAATCATTCTGAGTTAGTGCATACAGAGTTCTCAAGTAATGAAGCTGCAAGAATCGAATTAGTACGGTTACAGGACACCTGTAAATTCCTGCTAAGTCTCAATTCAAGTTCGTCGTATTTGAAGGAACATTGTAAAGAGGTTATCAAGGTTATAGCAAAAGCAGTTAAACTCCCATCAGCGGATATGTTGCAGAAGTTTGCAGGATTTTTCAGGAATAGTATATACTCCAGTCAGACATGGTATAGATTGCTCTGGGTAAGGGATTGGCTGGATGGCTGGCCTATGCCAAGTGGTCTGAAGAAAGAATTGGCTGAATTGCGGGTCGAGAGAAAAGATATCCTTCATTATTATGGTAATTATCTTGTCTTAATGATAGCAAGTTTGACTGAACATTTTGCTCTTCATCAAACAGAGATACAGTTTCTTTGGAAAATGGTTATGCCATGGATCACTTTACAGATGGGGGCTCAGTCCAGGACAGGACTACAACCTGATTCAGAATATGATACTGCCAGTGTTTATGAACAACTAAAGACAAAAATCATCTATTGGAATAGAGCTCCCTATCCCAGAACTACTGCCCTCTCTAATGTCCGATATGGACTACGTGTGGATGTATCCAAAAGTAATCCTGGAAAATATCGTTGGTATGTTTTCGAAGACGGTCCATATAGCAATAGGTTCATAGCTGGATGTGTTGAGCAAAATGCAATAAGACCAGGCCCATTACCACTAATAAGAGCTAACGCTGTGACATCGCTTGATGATATAGATACTCTTACAGATTTCAAGTTCAAGAATTGCATAATCCGGCCTTTTCTAATAGCTGAGCATCAAGGTATCAATATCCTTTACGAAACAGAAAAAGCACTACAGGACAAGAGTGAACTACGTGGAATAACAAACCCCTCCTCTTTCAATTGGAACCCTGTTGGGATGATACGTTTTGGAACTAGGTCACGAAACGCGCCCGCGAGATTGAGGTACATCAAGGTCCTCACTTTAGGGATGAAGTATCCTTCCATTCGAAACCAGTTGCTTCCAGAACGACAATCAGATTTTGGTGAGAAACTATTCGAGCACATTAAGACAATAAGTGTACAAACGTCAGGGGTGACTAGAGTGAAGTGCAGCTTGGAAGGGACAATCGACTATGGAAGTATTTCTTTCAAAATGCGTGGTGAAAAGCGTTGGAAAAAGGTCGGGCAAAACATTGCTCATAAGGATAAAAATCAAGCTGTACAAACACTCCTTTTGCCTTACAATGCAGGAATTGCCGTTCAAGGAAGATATTCATGGGATCCATTAACAGATTTTCATTTTCGATTTGGAGGGGAGGAGCTTAGAAAAGAAGTGGTATCTAGAATCCAACTTGATAAGGAGGAAGGTGTATGAAATGGGCGGAATTCTGAAACGGACCCGTCTTGATCAAATACCCTCACTCTCAGATAATGTCCAGTCACAGCTTGTGAAGATTGGTATAACAACCGCGGAACTACTTGCACATAGTGTTCCAGAAATTATATCGTCCGGAATTGAAATTTCAAAAGAGAGGTCACTGAAAATTATCCGACTTGCAAAACAGACAATTGGCATCAGTGGATTCAAGACTAGTTTTGAAATGAAGGAGAGGAATGTCCCCCTTCTTGGAACGGGTTTCGATTGTATCGATAAATCTCTTGGTGGAGGTTTTCGGTCTGAGAGCATCGTAGAAATTCAAGGGCAACAATGGGCTGGAAAAACGCTAATGTGTGCCCATCTAGCGATACAAGCACAATTGGTGGAAACAGATAATGGTTCTGTACCAAAGGTAATCTGGTACGATACTGACCAAAGTTATAGAAAGAAGAGAATCATGGAGATTGCTTACAGATATCGGATGGATCCCAAAGTAGCTTTGAAGAATGTCATTATAGTAGATGTGAAAAAGAGGGGATTTTTGGAACCAAATTTTGAGTCCGTACGTAAAGCTCTTGCAAAACACCACGTATCTCTAGTTATTGTAGATTCATTTTGGGGTGTATCGAAACACCAAGAGAATCATTCTACATCTTCAGGGGTTCTCGAAAATATTAGTCGGATAAGTAAACCAACTGGTTCGATCTTCGTATTTACTAAGAAGTTGCGATATGGGTTCAGTAGAAGTATGTTCCATGAATATGAACGAAGTGGTTCTCAGTCTTCGATGATCGATTATGTTCTTCATCTACAGCTCATAGAAGAGGGAGAGAGAAATGTGGTTTCAACCGATTGCCATGATGGTCTGCATACAGAATGTAAACTACATATTGGCAATGGTGGTTTCTTTGGAAGTCGTACATCTCGAAATAAGGAAACAACACGAGTACAAAGATATCTTAATTCATAATCTCTTTAGAAATTGGCAAGCTTCTATATGTGCCTGAAATGGAATATCCAGATTTACGCATAGCTCCTCTTCATTGTCACCTATTGAAAGAAGATTTTGATTTTCTCTAGGATCGAGTATCCAATAACTTACTAATTTTATTCATTACAGACTCAGTATTCAAAGGTGGTTCAGCTCCAATAGCAGTTTTCCAGATATGATCAAGCAACTTTTGATTCAAACCCCGTTCATTCATAGCTAAGAATTGTTCTATGGCTGCAAGTCCTGTGAGTACCTGTTCTATCAATCTGACATATTCATATCTAATCGAAAGACTGTTCTCTTGTGCAGAACGAATGACTTGGGGGGTTGTTACCTTTGATTCAAACAAATACTTCGCTTTTTTTGGTGTAATTCTTCGTGTTGAAAAATCAGCATTGTCTGTTTGGAGTTTCCATAATTCAGCGTCCTGTTCATTTGCGAATAATCTAGATCCCTTCTCGCCAATTCTTCTTTCTGCAATTACAAGAGTATTGTCGAATAAAGGAGGGTAAAGCTTCAGTCCCCTGAATGGTTTAATTCCAAACACCATTACTCCCATTTTGCGTAGAAGCCGTTTGTGCCTATCAGGGACCTCAGATGGTAACAGTGATTCCTTACCAAATCGCGTGACAAGAAATCCCGACACAAAAGTTATTGTCCTATAATCAAACTTGAGGTCCCAGATTGACTCAAGCCTAATTCCTTTCTTCTCTTGATTTCCTTCTACTAAG
>JABCSP010000101.1 GCA_018238825.1 Candidatus Thorarchaeota archaeon
ACATAGGAATCAGTCAGTTTATTATTACCTGGAAGACGTCCTCTCTTCCTGAGAATACTGTCAATAACTTCCTCAGTGGGTTCACCCCATGTAATATAGTCCTTAGATTTTGTGATCATTCCTTGCAAACTCGATGTGACAAATAGAAGTCTAGATTGGTGTAGACGACCAAGTAGAAGCTTGTCAAGTGTATCCTCTATTTGGGGTCGAACTCTGACCTGTCCTCTTACTCGAATAACAAGAATCAATTTCTCTGTTTCACTCATCACTCAGTCACCCCGGATAATGCCCACTCCTGAGGAGGAAGCATTCTATATGTCTTTGTGAGTGCATTCACGAATGCTTTAGCAAAGTTTGATGAAGTTCTAGACCGTCCTTTTGTAATAGACCAGACATCACGAAGTCCAGCTATTCTCAGAACAATCTTACCTACATCAGCAGTCACAAGTCCAGTTCCTTTAGGTGCAGGTCTGAGTGTAACTCGAACCGAACCACAAACACCATCAACCTCGAATGGAATACTATGTGGATCATGGCACCGGCATTCCCAAGACCCGCAACCTCTTCTGAACATGGTGATGTTTAGTTTAGCTCGTGCTTCAGCAGCTCTCACTGCAGGTACGAATTCTGTAGCTTTTCCAATTCCAATTCCAAGCACACCCTCTCCATTTCCAATAATAACAGTCAATCGGAAACTTTTCTGCTGCCCGCTATCAGACTGTCGTTGTACCATGCTTACATCTACAACTTCTTGCCTGAGCTCTGGAAACAGAGCATCTACAATCTCAGGTTCCCTGATTCTGTAGTTGTTATGCAATATCTCCTCTAGATTATTGATATGACCCTCTTTGACTAGTCTACCAAGTTTTGTCTTTGGAACCCACTCATCTAATGGATTGACTTCGGGTCTACGAGGTGCTCTTCTTCTTCTCTGTTTGCTCATCACTAATCATCCCCTATTACTTATCGCCTCTTGCCTTTCTTGCCTTTTCCTCTGGCAATTAGCTTCTTAGGCTTGGGTTTCCTTGGCACTGCGCGTGGTGGTTTAACCTCAGGAACTTCCTTCTTCGGTTTCTTTGCCGCTGGTTTTGCAGCTGCCTTTGCGGGTGCCTTACGTTTCTTCGATTTCTTAAGAGTTGCAGCTGAAATTTCAAGAAGTGTTTTCTTCACCTTGTCAACCTGTTTTGGTATTGTGGTGATAGTTGTCTTCTTCTTTCCAATTTTGCTGAACATTTGAGTGCCTTCTACACTACTATAATGCTCATAACTGGCAACAATGTGTTTACCGGAAATGCGTGAATCATCTGGAAGAATATCTGGACTGTGAGGTACATCTAG
The DNA here is from genome assembly GCA_018238825.1 of Candidatus Thorarchaeota archaeon. Classification (GTDB taxonomy): domain Archaea; phylum Asgardarchaeota; class Thorarchaeia; order Thorarchaeales; family Thorarchaeaceae; genus SMTZ1-45. The sequence goes on from JABCSP010000101.1 coordinate 1,339, forward strand.
GCCAGCATCTATTACACCCTTGAGTGCTGCATAGAGTCTTGAACCCTTGATAGGAGGATTAAGACCTACATCAAGGATAGCCTCTTTGACTCCTCTACTTTTTGCTCGTAATCCAGCAAGAAATCCAGTGAGATAAGCTGCTGGGAGGTTACCTGTACTAGCACTCCAACCGTGGTTTGACAATTCACTGGCAATGGCTGACGCTACAGTCATATCACCAACAACATTGGCATTAATAATCTGAACCACTGTATTCGTGTTTGTCTTTCTTACGACAATTCTTGAACGTCTAGATAGTAGAAGTCTTTTACGACGATAGTAGTCAGTCTTACCTTCTCGACGGCGTCTAAACTTCACTCTGTATGTTGGTCCATGTGCCATTACTTGGACAGCCTCCTCTCTGATATGTATGTTCGAAGGTGAGCAGTGTTACGGAATGCGTTTCCTTTGGCTTTCAAGTAAAGTTCTCTATAGACCTTAGGTGTGATTTTTCCCTCATCACGTAGTTTCCGAAGTTGTTTCCGCATTGGACGAATCTTCATCATCCAGCGGTCCTTACCACTCATCTTTGAAGTTGCTTTTCCTTTCTTCTTCCCTGGACCCTTTCGCTGCCCTTTTCTCTTCTGTCTGAGAATGTGACGGGCTCGACCTCTGCTCACGCCAATTGCACGCTTCTTCTGGACAACTCCCTCATCAATAAGACGTCTGATGTCATCTCTTGTAATTGCAAGACTGACTTCATCTTCAAATTCAGGGTCCAGCCAAACTCGTGACATGCCAACGTTCATCACATCGGCAGCTAATCGTTTCTGTGTGGAGAGTTTCATAACTAGTCTTCCTCCAGGTCAAGGTCTGTGAAGAGATCCTCTTCGCCTATTTCCTCAGTTGTACCAGGATTAAGAACTCTCATGAGTTTAGTATCTGCCTCAGCAATAATTGCTTGTCTCTTCCTAGCACCTACTGATGCACCAATACGTACTGCATGAATATCAGCATCTAGACCCTCCAAATCGGATGGTCTGTATACAAGTACTTCTTTGAATAGTGATGGATGTAGGTATCGAGTTGCTTTTGGTGAACGATAACCTGACTCCACCATTGCAATTCTGCCTTTTTTCTTCTGACGTGTGTAACTATCGATTCCACGTAATTTACGCCATCGGTCACTAACACGTTTCCAGCGATGTGCTTGGTCTGCACGGAATTGAGGCTTGCGTTTCTTCTTGTTAGCAGCAATTCGTACAAGTCGCTGATCAGTATTTAGAAATCGCGCAGGAGTTTCTAGCTTCTTCTTCTTCTTTGCAGCCTTCTTTGGCTTGGGTTTTGGCTTTGGCTCTGCAGCTTTAGCCTTCTTCTTTGTAGTTTTAGGTTTAGCTTCAGCCTTAGCCTTTGGTTTCTCAGCTTTAACCTTTGGCTTGTCAGCCTTAGCCTCTGCTTTCTTTGGTTTAGCTTCTTTCTTTGGAGCTGGAGTACTAGGAAGTGCACCTTGAGCTGCGGCAATCAATGTCTTTGCTCGTGATTCACTTAGTCCATCTACCTTAGCAGCAAGCTTGTCAGCTTTTGCCCGAGACAGATTCAGTACTGTCTTCACTCCGGCCTCTCTCAGCTTCTCTTCTAGCTTGGAGCCCAATCCGGGCAGGTCTTTTAGTTCTGGTTTCTTTGACATCACGTTGCCTCCTATACTATGGACTTTACAGTTTCACCCTTCGTCTTCCTAATGACATAGATACCGTCTAAGAAGACTCGCCTGTCTTTATCTCGGATTTTGCAGGCTTGCTGGATGTTTGCAGCGCTTTGTGATACATGCTCGATGTCGATTCCACTGATGAATATCTCATCTTCAGTGGTACGTATCTGAATATCTCCAATTAAATTGGCTTTCCTCATTCCACGTTCACCAATGAAATTCTTGATCAACATGGTTTGGTCCTGTCGCTCGACAGAGATTGGAAAGTGACTGTAGACAATCTTCATTTCGTATTCGTAACCAAGACGAACACCAAGCATCATATTACGTACATGAGCAACCACGGTACCAACCAAAGCTTTGGCACGCTTTCTACTTACATGTGTAGATGCAATTAGTTCGTTGCCTTCAATTTTGATGGTTGTCTGTGGTTCCGGAAATGAGCGCTCAAGTTTTCCTTTTGGACCAGTGACAGTAACTGTCTTGTCCTCAAGAGATACCTGACATTCACTGGGAATCTCAATCCGTTGTTCATAGACTGATTTGTTAGACATTTGTCAGATCTCCTCAATATACGTATACTAGTAATCTTCCGCCGATTCCGCGGTCTTTTGCATCCCGGTGAGTCATTACACCAGCAGGTGTTGTGACAATCAGAATTCCATAGTTGTAAGCTGGAAGGAATCGTTTCTCGTATTTTTCGAAGCCATCCCGTCTAACTGGAAATCGTGGTTTGATTACACCGCATTTGTTCGTACGTCCCATGAGTTGAATACGGAATCTACCCGCGTTCCCATCATCAATACGTTCGAATTCACCGATGTATCCTTTGGACTGCATTACTTGCAGTACCTTTTCAATTAGATTAGATGCAGGTGCAATTACCACTTCGGCCTTGCCTACAACTTCGCTATTGTAAATGTTAGACATTGCATCAGCCAATGGGTCTAGTAGTGTCAATTTCGTTTAGACCTCCTTACTGGTACTTACGGAATCCGAGCTTTACAGCTGTTTCTCTAAAACAGCGTCGGCACATATACAGATTATATGATCGAATGATTGCCTGATGTGTGCCGCAACGGATGCATCTTCTGCTCCCCTTGCCCATCTTCTTTCCTTGTCGTGTCCGGTCTTTCTTTGTACTCATCTATAATCACCTCAGAACAGGTATGTCCGTTCTCGCTCCTTTTCGAGTATCTCGATACCGAACTTGTTCTTCACAAACACCATACTCTCTTCTGGAGTGAGCCGGTGTCTGTATGGTACCTTTGCTTTTCGTCTCTTTCGTCTTTTTATCCTGAAACCAGGCCGCTCCACGCAGACTGTGATATTCATTCCTTGTACTCCCAATTGAGGATCATATTTGACATCTGGAATATTGATGTGCTCAGAGATTCCAAATGCAAAATTACCGTCATCATCCCAGTTCTTCAGTAGCAGGACATCATCTTTAGCCTTCATAGTCCTCTGAAGAAAGGCCTCAGCAATTTGATTTCTGAGGGTAACTCTAACAGCTATCGGTTCGTTTCTGCGAATTCCAAAGTCACGAACAGTTTGACGTGCTCGAGAGTGAATAGGCTTCTGACCGGTGAGCTGTTCGAGAATTGTAGCAGCTTTGATTAGTTCCTCACCGCCACCTGTGCAGATATCTACGACAACCTTTGCAATGAAAGGTTCCCTCATGGGATAAGCTTTCCAGTCATCAGTGTAGAGTTTTTCATTCTCTATGCTATTCTCTGTACTCATGAAGAACTGCCTCCCTCTGCTTGAAGATTAACTTCAGACTTCTTCATACCCACAACAAACACATACTCTAGAGCCGTCTGGAATCGTTTTCCTTCAGAATCTTCCAGCGTAACTGTGCTAGCATTAGCGCCTAAACGCTTGTCAATCTCAACGACCTTCCCCTCGTTTCCAACGTTCCGTCCTCGAGATACTACAGCATATACTCCTTTTTCTAATTGGAGTGAGCTAAGAATCTTCTGGTCAGGAATTGTAATCTTGAGAGTATCAAGAGTATTGTATCCTGAGGGTTTTTCATTTTCTGGTAGAAGGAGTGTGCGTCCATCATGAAGACCCAACTGAACTTTGCCACCTTTGACCATTGTCTTGGTTTCAATCTTGCAGAGTTTAAACTCTGCTTCTTTGTCATCAATGATGGTAAGGCGTAGTCCACCGCGTTTCTTTGGAATAAGTCTGTAACGTTCACCAGAGGTTGTGATGTCAATTACATCCATAAGACCTACTGGAAATCGTGGATCCTTACGAACAGATCCATCTACTTTGATTTGACCGCTAGAGAGAATCGCCTTAACTTCACGCATATTCTCAGCATATCCTAATACTTCTCGCAGAACGATTGCAAGTGTCAAGCAATGTTCTCTGGGATGAGGACCTGGAATAACGCGTGTTGTGAACTTACCAGTTTTTCTCTTAATTGGCCAGTATCTTGGCGCTGGTAGGCGCTTCAGATGCTTCTTCTGACCTCGTCTTGTCATTTAATCTTCACTCTCCGCGACCATCATTACTTTGCTCTCAATGAGCTGTTTTCTTTCATCATCCAACTCAAGCTTCACAAGCATGATATTAGATGGGTGAATGGGAATATTCACTTCTTTGCCATCAGCTTTAGTGACAAGGGCACTGTCAAGATATACTCGAATATCCGTGTAGGATACTCGAATGACTTTGCCTTCTGTGTCACGGAACTGACCTCTCATTATTTTGACCAGATCACCAGTCTTCACAACTATTGACCTTAGTCCATATTCTTCTTGCAGGAACTCGTCAAGTCTACACTTGAGTCGGTTCTTGTTCGCATGAATGGGAGAACTGTATAGCTTCTTCCGCTGTTTTCCAGGGGACTTTGAACTTACTTTCTTTGTCATCACATTCACCTTCAAACTATCTTTGATGCAATTGCTGCAACTCGGGGCCACTTCAGAGTGACTTCTCTTGCCATGGGCCCTCTAAGTTCTGAGCCCTGGGGTTCTCCACCAGGTTTGACTAGAACTGCTGCATTATCCTCGAACTGCATCCATGTACCGTCGGGTCGCCTGAATGGCTTTCTCTGCCTAATAACGACAGCTTGAAGCACCTGCTTCCTCAGTTCTTGTTTTCCTTTCTGAACTGATACGTTAACCAAGTCTCCGACACCAGCTTTACCGAGTTTCCTCAGCTTTCCTTTGTATCCGAAGACTGTGATTAGTTGGAGTTCTTTTGCTCCTGAATTATCTGCACACATGATTGTTGCACCAATTGGCAAACCTCTAGCAATCCTTGGTATGAACTTTCTAATTCCTCTACCGACCTTTCTTGACATAGATTACTCCTCCTTTGCTCCTTCAGATTGTATCACTGCAACAACAACACAAGACACATTCTTACTCAATGGTCGACATTCAACAACCTTCACCGTGTCACCGATTTTAACATCAATGCATGGTGGAAGATGTGCTTGCTTCTTTGATCTGCGTCTTTCATATCGAGCATACTTTTTGTTAAGACTCAAAAAGTCCTGCTGGAATACAATCGTCTTGTGCATTTGTGTGCTAGTCACTATACCCTCCATGACTCGACCTCTCACTGAGAGATTGCCGTGGTATGGGCAATTAGTATCATCACATGTATCCTTGGGGGGCTCCACATTTGGGATGCCAATGTTCCGAACCTTAGTATTGGTTTCAGCCATTCTCACCAGCTCCTATTGAGGCGTTTCTTCATTCTGTCCTCTGGCCTTCCGCTTAGCACATTGCCATCAACGCGGACAATTGCACCATCGGGAAGAGTGATGTCAAAGAAACAGATACTCTTTGGTACACTTACTACTCCATTCTTGGTATCCAGACGAATCATTTCCTTGGATTCTCCAAGAATGACTCCACTTCTGCATACAAGATTCGGGTCTTTTGACTCGATAATATGAGTAGTAAGACCTGCGAGTTCGTGTCTTACGATATTCTCAGGGGCGATTCTCATTTGGAAGCCTCCAATTCATCTTCTCGCTGAATTGTTAAGATACGAGCAATAGCTTGTCGTACATTCCTGATTTTGTAGGGATTCTCTGTGCCACCACCAGTGGCAGATTCAACTCTGATGCTGGACATTTCATTGTAGAGTTCTTTCAGCATTTTCTGACGTTCAGCAGCTGTGAGTTCACGGATTTCCGTAGCACTAAGTCCTGCCATTACTCAGAAACCTCCTTGTCCAATGCATCAAGTTCCTCTAAATCATCCACAATGCTCTCCTCTACCTTTTCACTGATTTCTGGTTCCTTTGTTTCCTCTTTAGGAACTTCAACTGGAGGGGCAGTGGGTGAAGGAGTTTCATCAGTAGTTGTTGCATCTTCTACAAGCTCGAGACCATCAAGTTCTTCAAGCTCACGTAGTTCGTCAATATCTGTGATCCCCTCAAGAGATTCTTCTACAACTTCTTGTTCATCAGGAGTAGTTTCTGCATCAGGTTTCTTGACCAGTTCAATCTCTTCAGGTTTCTTTGGTTTGGGCGGTTTAATTTTAATTACACCGGGCAATCTTGTTTGGGGGCCCATAATTCGGACCTTGATCCCAATGACT
>JABCSP010000009.1 GCA_018238825.1 Candidatus Thorarchaeota archaeon
ATATCCTGATTTGTTCCAACGATTTGGCCAATTTCTTGATCAATTGTTTGCTTCAGAGTATCCATCTCTTCGCGCTCAGTTTCTATTCTCTCTTTCACTTTCTTTAGAGAATTTAGACGCGCTTGTACTAAGGCATCTTCGGCAGCAAGCAGTCCTGCTTTTGATAAATCGTTTTGAAGTTCTTGACTTTGTCTATCTGAGTCCCGATTATCTTGTTCTAACTTACGAGTTATTTCATCAATTTTCTGAAGAGATGCGGCATCTGGAATATCTTTGAGCATTTTCGCTGTGGACTCAATCTCCTCATTTCTTCCTTTTATTGATTCATTATATTTAGAGATTCTATCAGAACATTGTTGGACCTGTTCCTGAATAACTTCAGGAGGACGATAATCCACAGACAGTGCATTGATCTTATCACCCAGATTAGACTCAAAATGATCAAGATGGGTGGTCATTCGATTGAGAATTTCAATATCATAGATATCGACAAGGAGATTCCTTAGCACGGTAGGTGTTGCATTTGCAATTGCTGCAACTTCACCTTGCCGAACTAAGAGTGTATTCAGAGCCTGTTTCAATTCAAGACTTAGAATTTCATCTAGTTTTCTAGCAACAGATTTACTCTTGTCAGCAATTCGTTTCCAAGATTTTTCCTGCAGCATGAAAAGAACTACGGCCATTCCATCAGCAGGGTTGTACGTTCTATCAATCTTATAGCGAGCTCCAGCAACTTCGAATTGAAGTATCACTCGACAAAATGTCGAGCTAAAACTTACTAGTTCATCGTTAGTAAGACTTACAGAATCGGGGCCCCACAGACTCCAAAGAATCGATTCGAAGATTGATGATTTTCCAGTAGAATTAGGACCTTTGATTATAATCAATCCTTCAGGAAACTCCATTTCATCCTGAGGTAAGATGAGCTCACGAAACGGCTTGAAGTTCCTAACTTCCAACTTAAGCAGTTTCATTTCTCGTCCTCCTGAAGTGCATCAGCAGTCATTTTCCCCTCTCGGTTACCAACCGCGAACTCAAGAGATGTAACTGCGATTTTAGTCAGCATTTCAACATCAAAATTCTTGTCAACTTCAAGTGTATCAAGATAACCTTTGAAGTCTACCTCAGGATCTTCAATGAGATACTCAGATTCAATTTCTGGATATGCAGCAGCAGTATATTCTGCATCAGACGATTGTCGGAGGTCCCATACATACTGGGCAATATTGTATTCTGAGTTATGTGAGAGAACTTTCTGACGGGAGTTCTCAAGTGCAATACCCAAATCAAAACCACTGAGGCGCTTTGAACTTCCTTCAAAAACCAAGCGAACCCTTGCTGCGGTATTTGGATCCCAGCTTGTGACTAAGCCCTTTTCAGCGAACCACGATTCAACCTTCTCTGTCATGGAATCTACAGTATCATCCTCACTGATTGCTATTTTTTCATTCAACACTGGACGTTTGAACTCCAGATGATATGGCGTGATATCAGGGTCTTTTCCAGCCTCGATATCAACAATCAAGAATCCTTTCTCACGGGAGGTTTCATCAAATCGCCAACGTTCAGGAGAACCTGCATACCAAGCATTTGAGCTGTGTTTGACTTGTCGGTGATCATGACCCAGAGCTACATAGTCATACCCCATGCTGAAGATAGCACTATAGAGAGTATTGTCAAGTGTCATACCATGGGTTACAGCTATGCTTGGTCTTAGACGCTCACGTTTCTGATGGGTTGTAATCCAATCATCATAAATGTCAATCATATTGGAAGATCTTAGAACAGCAGAGTCTATGAATGGAAAACAGAATACGTCAAGTTTCTCAAATGAGAACTCCAGTGGAGTTCCATCGCCAATTGCTTTTTTCAAGTCTTGTTGGGTAGCTACCTTGAGACCAGGTACAGCGAGCCGTAGACTATCGAGTAAAGAAACCTCATATAATTTGAACAGACCATGATTTCCCTCAATAATGAGGACTGGAATTCCAGTAGTTTCAATGAATTTTTGCAGGACCTTCATAGCAGTGATTTGAGCATGAAGAGGAGGTTGTGACGGATTTCCTTCCCATGGAGAGTTGTACAAATCACCAGAATGAACAACGAGGTCAATAGGAGGGTCAATCTCCACAATCTTTTCAAACAGCTCTGCAAACCGCTCGTAGAAATCATTCTCTAAGAGCTGTGCCTTCATCTCTTCGCCCCAGATATTATGGCGTACACCATTCCTTGGTCTACTTCCAAGATGAGTATCAGAGATGTGAGCTATTCGTGCAGGCATTAAGTCATTCCTCAAAGTATGTGTTTTTCATCTTTCTTTGACTTCTTGTCTTTGTATCTATGTCGGTCCTTCTCATATACTGTGTCAAATAAAGGAATCCGAACTGGTAGGGGTAATTCTCTATATGAAGCTGTAACGATTGCTTCACCTCTGGACATAACACGAAATTCATTCTCAAATCCGTTAATATTCACACTGGCATTTTCAATACATGCTCTGATTTCACGTTCATTACCAAGTCGCAAGTTGATTTCGGTATTCATTTGGCTCAAGATAACATTGTCAAGAACACTCACCTGTTGACTTACGACTAGTAAACCAATGTTGAACTTCCGTCCTTGGCGAGAAATATCTTTGAAAACAGACTGTCCACGCATCAAAACGGGATTCAAAATTGTCGGAGCCTCTTCCACTGTTACTTGGATTACAGGTAGTTTTCGAGGATCGCGAACCTCAGACGTATCTGCAATTCCGTCTTTGCCATAGAAGGCTCGTGCTTTCTGCTTAACACGATTGAAGAATCCAGGAGGTAGTCGTTTCTGCCCCTGAGTTACAAAGTCGCCCAAGTTACCACTGCTTTTCAAAGCTCGACGCATATCAGATAATGTTCGAGTGACAATTGTGGTCAACAAGAATTGCTCCATATCACTCATCAAGCTCGTGTTGACAACAAGAATTCTACCAGTTTCCATTGCAAAGAAGATGTCATCAAGAATAGATGTTCCCGAATCAATGAAGATTGGAGACCGCTCCAAGAAACTCAATCTACGTTTCACGGCTCTCAGAGTTTGCACAGAAATTGAACCCGGGATTGAGTCCTCAGCCATATTGAGAATAGAATCAATCCAGTTCTCTCCAGCGGAATGGTACTGTGAATCAATAAAAGAGGACATTTCAGCAGTATACTCTCTAATTGAATAGAGGTCTCGGGGCTGTATCTCGGAATAGAGGATACGAATCTCTCGTGTATAAGCACGGATGTCCCTAGTTGTAGCACTCTTGTGGGTTGTTAGATAGTAATAATCACCAATCACATCTGTGCGAGTAGTTGAACTCATGTCCTTGACGATACTCTGAATTCCATACTTATCGACCCCTTTTGCAAATTCATCATGTGGATCAATACAGAATGCAGAGAGTCTGGGCTTGTCAGCATTCGGATTTCGAATTGCATCAAGATTGGTGTCAATGATAGATTTGATCAACACCATCATCAGATTGCTTTTACCAGCACCTGTAGACCCGAATATCCCTACATGCATTGGGAGATACATAATTGGAATCTTAACAGGAACGTCAAGTGTTTTTTCACCTACCTGTAAGTCCCCAATGTGTACTTCTCCATCAGTCTGACAAGCTAACATCTCTCGAACGAACTCGTCGGACGTACCAGGTACTGGTCGATATACAGATGCCAGATGGTCAGGTAATCGACGTGGGGATTTGAAAGTCCACTCACCCTTCTCATCCTTCTCAGCATAACCAAGCATTCTTCCACCTAATGAGAGAAGCATATTCCTATCAATTCCAGAGAGATAGGCATCACCCTCAACCATGAGCGTACCTGCTATCCTTGACATATCATCTACTTGGCGAAGGTAGTTCTCTAAACCTAGAACTCTGAAAAAGAAGACCCTTTCATTTCCATCACGATCGGAGTATATCATGAATATCTCTCCTACGCTGATATCACGATTTCTTCCCATGATACCTAAAGTGGTCTGATTTCCAACTCCAACTTTCCCGTAGAGTTCACCGAGTTTGTCTTTATCGAGTTTCATGTTATTTTCCTCACTTTACAAATCATAATCAGCACGGAGGTCCTGTGCTTTTCGTTTATCGAGTCCCATCTCATTTCGGACATCCATGCATACATCCTTTGCCAATCGAAGGTCTTCATGGCTCAATTTACACGAAACATGAGCCAATGCTAATGATACTGGATAACCATACCATCGGGCATCTCTAGACATGAACTCAAGTTCTGAAAAGAGTGCTTTCTCATTTGCACGTGTGGCTTTTGGATCAGTTGGAACAAATATATTCTGTAGCCACCAAATTCTATCAAAATCAATTCTCGAAGGCCTATTATCCCGCGAGAAACTGTACAAGTAGGGAACTGCCAACATAGGGGGAATGTATGTTCGATCCTCGTAAATATGCAAACCGCCTTCTGGATCCTCCTTACTTGGCAGATGGCAGAACCACTTTGCGTTGTCTCCAAAAACTTCTCGTGCCATACCCGCAATACGATGAGCAAAGGGTATTGTATGATTCTTGCTCACAGCACACAAGATTACATCCTTCTGCCTTGCTAAGGCACAGAGGTCTCTGAGCATGAATCCACTAGGCATTGAGGGATACCGACGTACAAAATGCATGAATACTGATAGAGCACCATCAATGAGAAGATACTTTGGACAGATATCACTTGTAAGAATATTACGAGCTGCTGCATACTCGCTTACCTTTCTGATTTCATCATGAACAGTGGGATTTGTCAAATGTTGTTCCCTAGAGATTAGAGATTCCATTTCCCTTAATCGTGGAATGAATTTTTCATATTCAGTATCTGTGAGATCAGAGAATGAGGAAATCTCGCCAGGTTTGAAATCTTTGAAAAAAGGCAAAGTTAAGCTAGCAATATCTTTCAAAGGATAAATATTAGCGAGCGTTCCAGCTAATTTTGAACGAGCATCCCCTCTTACTCCTGAGTGCCAGTGAATATCTAAGTGAGGTTGTTCTCCCAACTCAGTTTCCAGAGTTTCTCTGTCGATGGGAGAGAATAGATTCTCAGACTGTGTGTTAGTATCCACTACGATAGATGATGTACTGAGTAGATGAACCCGGATATCATCGAGTGTCATTAAACTATCAGTACCAGATCCATCAATTGCAGCGATTCGGTAATCATTCTCCAAAATGATATCAGGACTATATGGAGTGAAACTATCGAGAAGTCGTTCTTTGATTCGGACCTCGTCTTTAGCAAACTCCTGTTCATCACGACGATCCTGCTGGTTCTTGATATCTGTGAAAACTATCTTCAATGTCCTTCTAAATTTCTCTGTGAGAATCTTATCTAACATAGAATTCAATTCACTCCACACAAGATGATAATGACCAAGAATACATTGATACTTTGTTCTGGCCCAATCATAAAAAGATAGCACTCGGTGTCGAAGAGTAACCAAAAGAGCGCTTTATTGTGAGTAAAATAGCATCTACACGCAATTTCCTTTTTAATAACGAATTCAACAAAAAATACAAGCAGCAGTGAATCTGGCTCGACCGTGTTTATGAGCTAACGGGAAGTGATTGTTTGCTAAATATCACATACTTTGGACATACATCATTTGCACTAGAAACAAAAGGAACTACAATTCTACTAAACCCCGGAATCTGGGATGGTAATCCAGTTGTCCCGGATGATTTCGAGGCAAGAATGGTAATTGCAACAAATCATGCAGACGATGCCATTGGCAATGCAGCAACAATTTCAGTAAATTCCAAAGCCTGGTTCCTTGGAAGTAAAGATGCAGCTGACAAAGCATCAGAACAAGGTGTAAAACCATGGCTCCTTCATGTTCTCGAAACTGAAGTACCATATGAGGTTCCAGATGTAACAATCACTCCATACTCTCTCTCAAGAATTGATGAAGAGGCTGGAGGACACATTGAGAATCTTGGTCTCATTATCGAGATGGGAGGAATGAGAATAGGCTATCTTGGTGATAGTTCTATTCGAGGACTCTTTGAGCAACTGGAGATGGATATCCTCATCGTACCTATTGGAGGAGAAGCAACATTCGAAGTGAAAGATGCCGTTAGCTTATGTATCGACACAAAGCCGCGTATTGGAATTCCTATGCGATGGACTTCAGAGGATCAACCAAAGAAGTTCTCAAAATATATTGAGCAATTTGGACAGGGTACTAAACCTGTACTTATGGAGCCCAATCAAGTTCTTGTAGTTCAATGGGCTGCAGGAAATGAATTTAGATACGAGCTAAACTGATATTCCCTAATGAAGTGAATATTGAAGTCAGAAAATTCCCTGATTGATGAAAACGACAATGGGTGTGCATTAGATGAGTGAGAATACAAAGAAGAATGTGATCATTGATCTCGAAGAATCAGAAAAGATTCTACTAGATGGTGTTAGCAAGCTTGAGAAAATTGATGTTTCAGGTAAATTGAGTGTCATCAATGTTTCTGAAAGAAGTCGTATCTGGAACGTAAAGGTTCACCTTGGTGATACACGGGATTCAACTGATATTACAGATGAATTGCTTTCTGGAGGCGAGATTGATGTAAGTGGCACATGGGAAAGTGCATACGGTGTTGAAACAGAAGCACCAATCGTGACTCTTACAGAAGTCTTTGATACTTGTGGAGACGTTGAAACAGAAGAAGCACACTGGGCTTACGTTAGCAGTAAGGATAATCCAGTGAAGATTACAATCACTATCAAAAATGAAACTGATGGTGAAATTGATAGCATCATTCTCAATAAGACAATTCCACCAGAGCTATCCAATATTCAAATTATTTCTTCCAAGTCTGGTACAGCTGAGTTTGATGAAGGCACAAAACAGATTGTGTGGAAAGACTTTGTCATTTACCCTCAGGAAGAAACCAACATTGTCATAGGAGCTACAGGACAGGTTCATGATGCTGAAGTGAAGAACGCGGGTGAAATCGTTCTTACTTACAAAGGCGAAGATCAGCAAAGATCCGTATTGAATCCAGACCTAACTGCACTCACAGAATTCCTTATGGGAATCGAAACCGCTGAAACTGAACCAAATCAATGGGAATGCACACTGGAATGCTCCAATGAGAGTGATATGATCGTAAGACTTGACAAAGCAGAAGTCTATCTCGCTCCAGAAGGAGGCGGTGAAAAACAGAAGATGATTGATGCCGCACCCAGCATTGAACTTTCACCAGATCAGGAATGGTCAGCATCCTTTGATGTTTCAAGTAAGGAAACACCGAAGTGCACCCAAGAAATCCTTTACACTCCTGTAAGAATAATCACAAAGAGAGTACTGGGTACCATTGAGAAGACTTCACAGGTGGTTCCGGTCTACAAGATAGAATACACTAAGGAGTTTGACCCACCATCAGTAAATAGCTTTGACAAGACCCCAGTAGAAGTTACCATTGAGGTTACTAATGCAGGTACTGCTAAGCTGAACGAAGTCACCATCGAGGACAATCTCCCAGATGATGTTATGCCACCAACTAGTGAACATATCACTGTCTGGATTCGGGGTGAAGAATTCACTGGAACATACGATTTTGCTATAGACCCAGAAGATCAAGACCCAGAAAAAGCACACAAGATTTCCTTCAAGATCGAGAACCTAAAGGATACTATTGGAGAACTTGAACCTGGTGAAACTGTGAAGATCAACTATGCTGTTATGGCATGGAGAAACCGACCAGAAAAGGAATATCCATCACCAATCAAATGTACCGCCAACATACATCCCGCAGGAATCCCTGCAGAAGTTGCCAGTCCAGAAGATGGCCACAAGCTTGGTGTCATTTACAAGAAGCGTGCAATTTCAACAAAGAAAGCTATCAATAAAGGCGCAGGTGCTGGTGAGTACATCATCGTGTTAGTAGTTTCTAACAAGGGAGAAGTCACAGCAGAGAATATCGAGATGACTGATTGGATTCCTTCAGGTTTCGAGTATATTACAACAGATCCTGAGGATGACCAGCCAGAAGTAGTTGGTGTATCAGATGGTACAAACATGATATGGAAATGGGCTCGCATGAACCCAGGTGACAAGAAAAAGATGAGAGTCACCGTACAGGGAGAAGGCGAGTACGAACGTCGTGAACCAGAAGTGACCTCAATATAGTATCAAAAATTAAAGGAGTAGGCGCGGGAATTGACCCGCGGCCTATTCAGTTTTATAAAACAGATTATTCGCCTACTTCTTCGAGCTGTTTTCTAGTCTGTTTGAGCTCTGCATCAATAGCATCTAAGGGGAGGAAATCAGCTTCCGCTTCAGTAATGTGAGTTTCTAAAGTATAGAGAACTTTGAAACCAGTCAGGGTTTTATGAAGTGCATCTGAAATCTCAAGAATTGCGGTTCCCAAGTCAGCCTTAGACATATCGGCTCCTGAGTGCATATACACAAAGTCATAGGCCCCTTTGATAGGTTTGAAGCCCAGAGCCATTAGTTTCTTTGCAACTTCAGATGGAGTAGCACCTTCACTGTAAAACCATAGTTGAACACTTGTTTCATATTTAGGCATAATAAATAACCTCATTTTCCCAGAATAATGGCGTCGTCAATTACTTAGTTTACAACTTTAGTGATGAACCTATCTATGAACAAGTAATGACACATCCTCGTGTTTGAGCGTATGTTCCCACAAACTCTGGCAGTCGCATGTCAAATCATCAAACACATGAACATCTAGTGTTAATGAGAATTGACGAATCGCAGAAACAAAAGCTGTATCGCATTTTCCACAATTGTGAGTTCCCCGTTTCTTCCCCGCAGCTGCAGGATCACAGACTACGTTTACCGAGTTCTTTGCTGCATCATGAGCATAACGAAGAACTTCCACAACACTCCAAAGCCAAGGAGGTCTAAATCTCTGTTTTTTCCAGAGTTTCTCAACAAGCGTACTGCTTTGAACATTGACAGGATTAAGGGAGATAGTGGACACTCCTGCATCAATTGCATCTCTCACGGTCTGTTTTGCATCAAGAAGAGCATCTCGCTCAGTAAGGAAGGGTGGTTTCAACAGCACGTATGCACGAGTTCCTACATTGTGTTTCTTACCAATTTCAACTGCTTCTCTGAATGATTTCAGGTCGAAATTCTTGTTTATACATAAGGAGCGAACTACATCACTGCTGCTCTCAAGACCCATTCCAATCTCAATTATTCTATCATCTAGAATAGCACGTACCTCAGCAATGATAGAATCTTGTACATACTCAGGTCTTGATTCTAAAACCACCTCTCTGATTCTATCATCATCTGCAATCGCTTTCAATATCTGGTTTCGTGCGTCAGAAGGTATCTCTTCTGTATCCAAGAAACTTCCACTTGTGTAAATCTTCACTGCAAGAGGAGCACTTTCTTTATCTAACTTGGACATCGCATCTTGAAACTGGTTGAAGAGCTCGTCGGAGGAGGGATTTCTGCTAGAGCCATCTAAGAGGTAGCTACACATAGTGCAACCTCCTTCATCACTCCGTGCATGAGCACAACCAATTGTTGAGAGTACGATTGAAAGAGCAATACCGCTTTCGGTACCTATCCTTGATGTAATAGTCCATGCAGCTGAGGGTTTGTTTGGGTTCTTTGCACGCCTCTTTTCTACTGAGCGACCTCTAGATTTGAATGATGCAATCTTCACTGCTGATTGAATCTGTTCCAAAGTATCAGTCATAATTATACCTCCACCTTATGGCGTACAGAAACTGCACGCCCACGTTTCAGTTCACACATTTCGCGTCCTGACATTTCACTCCGACCAACTGCAATGACCTCATCCTGATTGTTGAGTACTATTACTTCATCACCAGGACGTATTGACAAGTCAGCCTCTTTGATTCCTACTGCAAATATGGAACCACCTTTGACAAATGGTGCATCAAGTCGAACCCAGTATCTGTTTAGGGGAGCAATAAGTTTCGCACCACCCAATGTAAGAGATAAGAGACCTGTATCAGCAATGAATGAGCAGATCTGTTCTTTGTCGATACGACAGACAATCTGTCTATACGGCTTTCCTCCTAACTTAGCATTTTTAGGAACCAAAATATTTCCAGCTCCCGTACCAAACTGGAAGTCTGCAGTTGCACGGACTATTTCCTCAAGCTGTCTTGGTGGAGTGTCTTTCAATTGAAGTACTCTCTTGAGGTCAACAAGTGTTTCTTGTAATGCTTGGCGAGATTCCCAGCTTGTGGCAGACGCTTCTGGAGTTGTGTATATGATACTCTGTGAAACTCTAGATTCAGCAGCCTTCACAATCCCCAGATAGCCACCAGAAACATGTGCAACAACAGTGCAACTTGGATCAAGCTTGTTTAGGTATGTGATGAGTGCCTCTGCTCCCAGAGAGGTCTCTTCGGCATCCCAGTCCCCAGTAACAGGAATATCGTAGTTTGCAGCAGGGAATATTCTCTCAAGTTCTCTTGGTACTATTCCAAGAGGTGATGTGAGAATAACTTGAGCAACTCTACCTGATGCGCTACCCAGAGCTCCCTCTATGCTTTCCAAAAACCTACGATGAGATTTTGAGTCAGAATACGGTTTCTTTGCAGAGCAAGGGAGTAAGAGTACAATCTGTTTTCCTTCAGGAGGGGTATAACGTGCTTCTAGAAGATCACGATAGCGTTTAACTGCTGGAGAGTTATAGGATTCAGGACCGATGAGTGGAACATTATCTGCTCCAGTTGTTGGTGTAAATTCCTCAATGAAGGAATAGATTTGTTTATCCACTTGTCGCTGAATCGATGCTTGATTAGGACTGACATGTGTCATCGATTCAACTAACCATCGTAAACGGCCTGATTTCATTGCATAAACCGATTCAGAGAGAATGGATACATAGACATCCAAATTATGATTCTGGAGGATATCGATAAGATCAGAATGCTTAGCCCCTGCAATAGATTCACAATGCACGCAAGAACAGATTCTCTGTTGCTTCCCTGTTTCTATATGTTCTGAATCATTACGCCAAAGCCGAACACCAGTTGCTGCAGTTTCATATGCATAACCAGTATCTATGACATCAAAACCAGTGTAGTATAGAAGTGGTACTGTGCTAGGATCTATTTTCCCCAGAGCTAGAGCAAGCCACGAAGCAGGAAGATTGCTTCTGAGAATTATCGAGTCGAGGTCTGTTGAGCCAAGATAACCATCAAACATGAAAGCAGCTGCTCGGATACCCTTGGAATGAAAATCATCAATATAGGATTTGAAATCATCAATGTCTATGTTCTCAGGAATTCTAACTATTAGACGAGAGGGATCAACAGTTTCTTTGATTTCATCAACAGCATCAAGCTGGTGTCGCAGTGTTAGAACACTGGTTTGATCATCCAGAGACGAGAAGGATATTAGAGAAGGGAGTAAGACTGAATCAAAGTCCCCAAGTCCTGCTTTGTCTATATCTTCAAATTTCATACTGAATGGAAGTGCTGCGATTGTTGGTCTGGAGTTTGATGGGTCTCTTCCTAAGGTCCCATATTGAAGCATCTTTTCATTAGAGATACTGTGACCAGTAAGCAACGGTGTTTCGAATACTTCAGTACCCATGATATATTCCCCAATTCTTGCAGGACCATCATGCCCGCGCCCAACTCTAAATTCGGTCATTCTCTTCATCTCCATTCTAGACAAGGGGTTCGTACCCAGCATATCCTTCTGTATCAACGGTTGTTTCAGTCTTGGCGAGTATCATTTCTACACTCTCAAGAGCTCCTATCTTGTATAGTGGACTATTGTTGTTTCCACAGTGATAGGAGTAAGTACACAGAGGACAGCCATCGACTGTATTGCAGTCGCACTTTTCCAGTATTGTTTTTGTTCTTCTGAATGCCTCATCTAGTTTTCCAAATAGCAGTCTTGATGCTCCATTACCTCCGGGGCTACCATCGTAAACGAAAATTATCCCTGAATCACCCATTGAAACACCTCCAATCTCACGCGTTCCGCCACCTGTGAGCATATCACTTGATTCAATGAGAACATGCTCTACTGCGTGGAATGCGCCTCCATACATTCCACTTGGTGTCATTTGGGGACCCCCAAGTGTAGAATATTTCCCAGAAACATAGTCATTAACCGATTTTACAGGTTCGGGTGCTGTAAAGGCAAATCCTCTGGTCTTGTACGTATAGATCAAAGGTGTGGTCAAATCAGCCCGACCAATAATATTTCCACTTCGAGTTTCTTTCTTGACATATCCGAAGACTGTTTGGGTCATCTCTAGGGTACAATACACTGCATTTAGACCCAGTATCTTACTACGTTCTACAATATCAATTATCTTAGGCATTGTAGAATACAGAGGTTTTGTATGCATACTTCTATCTTTGTAAGGAACTACTGTTGCTCTTCCAAGACCTGGAGTGTACTTGAAGTCAACAGACATGTAGTTCTTACCTCCGTGCAAATATATAGCTCCAGGATGAAGGGCTTGAGCTGCCATCGGCATTGAGCGATCACCGAGTCCCTTCTTATCAAGACGTATCTGTACTGTATCTCCGATACCTCTAATGCTGTAACCTCGCCATGCTTTTCTTGCACGCTCAGCATCGATAACTCGAACACTGTCATTTTCATCTACTTTTACAAGACCATCCTCAACCAGTCCCTCAATGATTCCCTTGTGTCTACTAAACTGGGACGCGTTAAGCTTACCCCCCATAGCTGCAGCAATCAGTTGGTAGTATCCAACAACTTCATTCTCAGGCTCAAGATACGCTGCATCAATATCTGTGAAATATTTCTCAGGGTCGTTTCGATAGAATGAGGAGATTGGGTCATTTTCTCGGAGAGCAAGAATCGCTACACTCTCCTGACCTTTACGACCTGCTCGACCAATTCGTTGTGTCAGTCTAGTAATCGATACTATCATACTTACAACACTGTTGAGATCACCAATATCTATTCCAAGTTCAAGTGTAGGAGTGGATACAATAACAGGTAGTTTCCCAGATCTGAAGTCATCTTCTACATCACTGCGGTATTTCTTTGATAACCCCGCACGATGTACCATGGATTTTACACCAACATCGCTAAGGAGTATATTCAATACTTCAGCTTCGGAGTGCGTGTTTCCAAATACAAGGGTCTTGAAATCACCAACTTGAAGCATTCCTACCAAATCTACAATCATGCTGTATTTACTACGCTTTCCGGGATAGTACATCAAGAAGTGAACGGGACCTCGCTTTGCTGATTTTGATTCAATGAGTCGTACATCAGTATCGAAGAGCATCTCTGCAAATTCCTTGGGATTCGCAATAGTGGCAGAGGCTCCAATTTTCTGAAATCTTCCAGATTCCATCTCCAAGCGTTTCAGAATATAGTAAACATTTGTTCCCATAGACCCAGTATAGAGATGGATCTCATCCAATACTACAAATTTCACAGTTGTAAGTAGAGGTAGTAGACGTGATTGCATCCAGCCAAGGTGATAATGTAGTACATCAGGGTTTGTCAGAAGAATATCTGGAGGTTTCTCGTAGATCTTACTTCGCTCTTTCTGTGAAGCATCTCCATCAAAGATTGCAACAGTGACCCCTGCAGCCGTTCCCAGTTGTTTAATCTTGTCATATTGGTCACGAGCAAGTGCCTTAGTTGGATAGATCAAAAGGGCTCTTATACCGGGATTAGAGAATGATTCCTGTACAGTGATAAGCAGTTGTCGGATGATTGGCAGAATGAATCCTTCAGTCTTACCTTGAGCTGTTGGTGCTGCAAGAACCACGTCTTCCCCATTGTTGATTGCATTATAGGAAACTTCTTGGAATTTGTAGAGCTTGGAAATCCCTTTTGAGTCCAGTTCCTCCACTAGTCGTTTTGGTATTCCAAGTTCACTAACTTCAGAACCATACTCAGCATCAGTCGCTTCCATGTATTGGTACTTGACAATATAGTCTCGACCAGATGATACTAAATTTCGAAGGGTTTCAGGAAGGTCATCGATATCCCCTCCACCCTCTTCTACAATCTTCGTTATGGCATCCTCTGATTGCACACGAGACAATCTATCTCTTGTACGTCGTTTCTTTTTGGGAGTATCGGATCCAGTTCCAAGATATTTCTCCCGTCTAACTGTAGTTCTTGCAGAATCACTTTCGAATGCACTACATTTGATCTCCTCAGTATATGCTTCGTACGCATCGAAGAGGTCCTTATTCTTGCCATCTACAAGTATCTCTACATCACATGTGTAGCAATTGACATACCACCCTGCATCAACTTTCTTGAAGTCGAGTCGCGAACCACACTTGGGGCAATGTAGGACAGGCACAGTAAACACCAATTTCTATGACGTCGATAGATAGCGGCTTATCAAACTTTGGCACTGATTATTAGTATTAAACAGCAACATTTGTTCGAGAAAATAAAGTTGTCACAACATAATCCTTATAACGGTAGTGCAAAAAACAAGCACAACCGACCCGTAGCAGACGGAGTTTGATTACAATGGTAAAAGACATCAGCTCATCAGAATTAAACCAAATTATCACAGATAACAAAGTAGTATTCGTTGACGCACATGCAGTTTGGTGTGCACCTTGCCGTACTTTAGGTCCAATGCTTGAAGAAGTGCATGAGAAATATCATGAACGCGGATTGAAAGTTGTCAAGTTAGATATTGACCAAAATCGTGATTTCAGTTCAGAGAACCAGATCACTGGCGTTCCTAGCGTTATAGTATACTCAGAAGGTAGAAAAGTAGTCTTTGATGACGGTCGTGGAAATAAGACCGACAAGCTTGTTGGTGTCATGCCAATGGAAGTCTACGAGCAGATTGCAGATAATCTCCTGGCAGAAACAGCTGCATAATATTCCTTCACTTTTCTCCGAGGAAGGTACTTCCTTCCTCGTGGGACTTCTTATTTTTTTTCATTCAATCTTGTGAGTAACAATTATAGGCATTCAAGAAACGGAAACCATCGGTGCAAAACACATGGTTCGTGATGTAACTCCTTCAGACATCGAAACAGCAATGACTGAAACTAAACTTCTGTTTGTTGATGCTTGGGCTCCCTGGTGCCAACCATGCTTAGCATTAGCCCCAACTCTTGATGAGCTAGATGAAAAATACAAGGATGACCCAGATGTAGGTTTTCTGAAAGTCAATACGCAAAATCATCAAGAATTTGCAATCAAGAACGAAATCAGTGGCATTCCATGTGTTCTCATTTTCATGGACGGTGCACCTGCTAAACTAGAGATACCAACCTCAGAAGCAGGTAATGTGACAATCGTAGATAGACTGGTAGGTTTGCGACCTGCAGAGCACTATGAATTTGCGATTAGCGCTCTACTGAACCGGAATTGATAGTCTAATTGAGCACATGATGTTTTATTAGACATCGTGACAGCAGAGAAGTAAGCAGAGAGGTGTTTGATGTGCCAATACTACCCTTCGGAGATAAGAGTCCAAAAATAGATCCAAAGGCATTTGTGAGTCCACAGGCCACACTTGTTGGTGATGTTGAAGTCGGTGCGAGAGCCAATATCTGGCCCGGTGCTGTGATACGTGGAGACTTTGCGTCTGTACGAATTGGTGAGAGAACATGTGTACAGGACAGTGCTGTGATTCATGCACACAGTGAAGAAAATCCTGCGATTATTGGAAGCAATGTTATCATTGGTACTGCTGCTGTTCTTCATGGAGTATACATTGGAGATAGCGCAAACATAGGCGAGGGATGTGTCATCTTCGATGGAGCAACTCTTGGAGAAGGGGTATTACTTGCCCCAGGAAGTATCGTACCAGCAAATGTTGTGATTCCTCCGAGAAGCCTCAACTCTGGAGCTCCTGCAGCACAGATTCGTGAACTCTCACGGGAAGAAATAGACAAACACAATGACAAGACTGAAGCAATCACTCAGGTATTTGCAAAACTCAAGAGATGGCAACAAACTACGTAATCACATGGTTTCACGAGCTAACGACGCCAGATTCTCTACACCTTCTGAGTTCACTAAAAAGACATCTGCTATTTTTGCAGATCCCACACCAGATACAAAAACAGTTGGATGAAGTGTGAAGACCATACCTTCTTTGAGTGAATAAAGAGTTCCTGATGTGAGGTATGGAGGTTCACGTAGATCCAGACCAATGGAACTACCTAGTGGTTGAATGAGTGTATTTGCAGGAAAACTCTTACCAGCTTTCTTTAGTACCTGTTTTGTTACCTCTTCAAAACTGGTTTCGGGCTGCATTACTTTTTCTGCAACTTTCATGGAGTTCAAGAGATATTCAAAGAGCTTTCTCTGTTGAGTATTCGGTCGTCCAAGATGGATGGTTCTAGCAGCTTCTGCAAAATATCCTGAGTGACTTACAGTAATATCTAGGACAACAAAATCTTCGCTCTTGATCCTATGAGGTCCAGGTTCAGCAAAAGGAAATCGAGCTCGGTCTCCAGATAGGACTGCTGCTCTAATCCCACGTTGTTGACCTCCGGCCCCTCTCATAGCAGATTCAATTTCGAGGGAAACCTCATCTTCGGATTTTCCAGAGGTGACGATTTCAAGTGCAGTTCGAACTCCAATCTCAGCTACTTTTACCGCTTGTCGGATAGCATCTATCTCGGCAGCATCCTTGATGTAACGAAGTTTCCACAGATTCTGTGAAAAATCTCTGAAGCCTGCATCGGGAAAACTACTCTTCAGGTTGTCTAGCTCTCGAACTGAGAGCCAATCAAATTGTAACCCAATCATTCCTTTTGACAGATTCAATTCATCGAGCACACTAACTATCAAATTCCAGTATGCTTTACCTTGAACCCTGTACCAGTCTTCAGAAACTGTCGAACCGAAAGAATGTATCTTTGCCAGTATTGTTTCGCCAGCTAATGTAGCTTTTTGGGATTCAGAGATTATCAATTGAGGTTGGTGACCCTCCGAGATAATGCAACCAACAGGAACGTTATGTCCAGTACATCGGCAACCCGTCAAGTACTGAACATCCTGGCGTCTTGTTATCACTAGTGATTCGATTTCTTCTCGGCGCATTGACCGATATACTCGATCCAGACGTTGCGGAGTAAACTGCATTGATATCGCATCTCCAAATGTTGCTATAACTAGTGTAAATCTAGTTACACTATCGTCGAAAATTTAGTCCCATTTAAGCTTCTTGTCGAACGTTACAATCAAAGAATTCATAGAAATAGTGGCGGGACCGTCCGGATTCGAACCGGAGATACCCAGCTCCGCAAGCTGGTGCCTTATCCATACTAGACTACGGCCCCATTTTTCGAGAGGCCAAGTTCAACTTATAGAGTCTTCGAAATAAACCTTGTAAGCCAAGTTACTTAGGCAATGGAATATGGTATTGATTTCACAACAGCACGACCTCGTCGCTTTGTGATGCGAAGAGTGTGTTCAGATGTCTGTAGAATGAAACTTTCACCCTCATCGAGATTTTCTAAAACAGTTTTCCCCATAGGACCGTTCAGATAACGTGTAAAACGAGTCACAACTTTTTCCTCTGATGTGATCGGCTCTTCAATAATGCTCATGATTGAAACCTCATATCATACTCTTTTGATGGCATGAAGCATATAAAGTCCGATTTTGGTGTTTCAAGAAAATAGTATGGCGGGACCGCCCGGATTTGAACCGGGGATTACCAACTCCGGAGGCTGGTGCCTTATCCAGGCTAGACTACGGCCCCACCGGACTGAAGTTTGGCGTTTCTTAAAGGATTTGCTCCAGCGGGTCTATATGATTTATCACCAATGAATATGGACCCAAAACGTTTGCTTACGACACAGTTATAAAACAGGTAGAGGCACGAACGCAACGGTGACCGTCGATGACTAACAAGCAGAAAGCCCTCAAGCGTGAACGTGTCAGACTCAGAAAGGGTCAGAATCCACAACAGGTCGATTACAGAAAAATAGACAGGCTTCGAGCTGCTAGAACAGAGTTCTGGAAGATTAAGAAGAGGAGCAGTAAGGCTGAAGAGAAGATAATCTCAAAAGTTGATGCCAAGAAATCCAAGCCAACGAAAGAAAAGAAGAAGATAGAGAAAGAGCCAGAACTTGAAGTCATTGAAGATAAACCAGAACTTGAAGCGATCGAGGAAAAGCCAGAACTCGAAGTTATTGGGGAAGAACCAGAGTCAGAAGAGATTAGCAAGGAACTTGAAGAGATCTACTCCGATGATGAACTGGATGAGGAAGAAACCGAAGAGGAAAAAGTTACAGAAACTTCAGAATAACCTCTCATAATCAGATTTTCTCAAGCATCAAAAAGAATAAGACTGACAATCTTTTATGCAGTCTGTCAACCTAATAAGCGGAAGGTAGGAATATGACGACACTTCTTCAGATAGTCAAGCGTTTACAAGAACTAGCTCCAAGAGATATGACTATCCAAGGACTAGAGAGTCGAGTGGAAATAGGTCCACAGTCGGATACAGATCAGACCAATACAACTGTGAAGAGGGTGCTGATTGCTACCTATCCATCTGCACGAGTGGTTACTAAAGCGTCGCAGGACAAGTCCAATCTTCTTGTCACTTATCGACCGTTATTCCCATATGTTATTGATAGACTCTCTGGATTGGATCTTGTAAGGGTTCGTCTCTTAGCTAAGAACTATATCTCAACCTATGTAATTGGCAGCGGATGGCTATGCGCAAGAGATGGTCTAAATGACGCACTTCTAGACACACTAGGTCTAGAGAGAATTGGTGATTTTTCAACTGAAAGTGACTATGGACAACTTGCTACAATTGGTAGGATTTGTAAACCACCTGGTGTCAAAAATCATTCTGGATTTGCTAATTATATTGCATCAAAGTTGAATCTCAGCACAGTGATGTTTTCAGGAGACCTTGATGATGAAGTTGGAGATGTACTCGTAATTGCTGGAAATCATGTGGATATGCCAGATATCATCAATGCACGAAAACAGGACATCAAGACTCTTATCACTGGAGACCTATCGCCAGAACTTAGACTCTTAGCAAAGGAGGAAGGAATGAATACTCTTGAGCTCGGAGCTTTTGTGAGTGAAGATCCTGGTATGAAACGATTACGAGATAGTATTAGCCTTGAATTTCCAGAGTTGAAGATTGATTTTATAGCAACAACTCCATTGGTTCAAGGTCTGAGACCCTACAAGGAAGAAATGGCTTAGAACCAAGTCGTTCTATTTTGGCGGATATCGAATCATTACGACATTCTTGTTTTTCTGAACACCAACATGTTTTGCTACAGGAATACACTTCGTCCTCATGATATGGATCGTGGGAGCTCCAGGCTCAAATTCGGTCAATGACTCAAAGTTACCCATACCTTTTGCTACAATCAACTCAGCAGAATGGAAGATATCTACAAATTCCTTAGAGTTACGCTCGAGGTTGACACCTATTGCAGGAGCGCCTGTATCTATGACCTCATCAGCATAATCTAGAAGATTTACCTCGTCAGCATCAATCATAGTGGCATCATTCAGGATGGGGCCGCCCTTAACGACTGCAATCACCTTCGGTCCAAGACGCTTGATTTCACGCATCAGAATCATATCAAGAACAACTTCTCCAGCATTATCATGCAGAAAGATGACCTCATTGACGTTTTCACATAGCTTGCGAAATTCATCTACTTGGTCAACAGCAAGATCTGATTCAACATTGTCGAGAATTTGTCTTAGTTCATCAAGACGGAATTCTTGACCAGATACATCAAACTCAATTGCATTAGCTGCAGCAGCTATGAGCGTGGCTGTACGAAACATAGAGTGCTGGTCTTTTGCCTCATCTACAAGCTGGATGAGTTCTGGAAGGATGTTGAGTGCCATGACATTTGATTCGCGTTTCAATTCCTCATAGGGATCCTTCCCGGTCATTCGCTGAACAATCAGGTCTCGGTCTGTTCCAATGTTGCTTGGTACTGATTCGCTATTGAAATTCTCTCCAAGAAACTTTGTTATCTCTGTGATGACCCTCATTTGGAGATCAGGATCATCTGTTGCTAAACGAACCTGATTGATGGCTCGTTCAAGTAGACAGTGTGCACACTCTAATGACACCTTCATCATATTTCACCTGAATTTAGTCCAGTCCGAATCAAAGAAAAATGAAACGGAAGGTACTATTTGCTTAGTGGTGAAACAAGGTCAGCCAGAACATCTTCGGGTTTGTCAGATTTGGCTACTGCAGAGGCAAGAAGAACTCCCTGTGCACCTAGTTTGATTGCAGATGTTACATCATCACCGTTACCTATTCCAGCACCACAAAGAATCACAACATCCTTGTTTACCTTACGAATCTTCTCCACTGTACCTGAGATTATTTCTGGCTGTGCTTGAGATACTGAAATTCCAGAACCAATAAGCTCAGGAGGTTCAACAGCAACAGCCCAAGGATTCATAGTTGCTGCAGCAACGCTCACCAAGATATTGTTTGTACAGACCACTGCATAGAGATTGAGCTTGTGTGATTTTTCGATAGATGCTTCAATATCAGCCAGTTGCATTCGGTTTTCAGAATGATTCAGGAGTGTTCCAGCACAACCAGCCTCTACAAGGGTCTCTCCGAGGGAATGACCTGTGAATCGTCCAGGCTCGCCTGCATCCATATGCTGGGAAAATACTGGAATACTAACAGCTTTCGCCACTCGGAATATGTCTGGAATTTGAGGTGCAACGACAATGGGCACATCATATTGATTTGATACCTTTTCGCAAATCTGAGCAAGAAGAACAGCCTTCTCACCAGTTGCTTGCGGGTATGTTTTCAGATTGATAATGACAACAGGAGTTTTGATATTCGTCAATCCTATCCCACCTAGTTATGCCAAGCAGCAACAGACCTAATTATAACTATTACTGGACATCTGTAAGGGACAGTTCAATGGTCTATCGGGCTGAACCAATGAGAAGTTTCATGATGGGTACTCGTGCATAACCTCGACGGTTTAGGTCAGTTATGGGTTTTCGTACCTCTATCTTAACGAACTTTCCAGCCTCAGCAGACTTGTAATACTGGAGATAGATTTTGGAAAATTCAGAGAAGTTGGCTGCTGACAAAAGGTCAGAAACAACATCATTTGCAATTCTAACATGTGCATCTTGATCAGCCATAGCACCAGTTTTTATTTCAATATCGCCAAGTGGTGCTTTACCAATCCAGAATCTTTCACCCATTGCCATGAATTCAATGTAGAATTCGTCAGTTCCTTCAATCCCCGCGCCAATACTTGAATCGTTGAACATGAACATGAGGCGTTCTTGGATTTCTGAATGATAGGGAATTGTTTCCCCTCGAACTTCGGGAACAACTTCGGCCGCGGACCCGTCCACAACATCTGGAGCATCAACGGTCGCTTCATCTTCTACAATCTCGGCCTCAGCAGTTTCAACAGGTTCTGCTTCAGAGGTCCCATCCTTTTTATCGGTCTTTTTTCGTCGAAAGAATCTTGACATTTTTCAGATTCGCTCCTAATTGAGGAATGAGCAATTTGTTTTGAAAGAATACAGATTTGCGCTACTCTGTAATCCCAATGCTCTTCTAGAAATCCTACCCAGTCATAGAAAAAGGTAGCTCAGTCGTATACATCACTGTTGGGGGTTGGGCTTTGATGCATTTTGTAATGCCATTTGTTCCAATTGAGCAATTAGTGGGAGACCACCTGAAACCTTACGTTCACCCCATAGTTCATCCACAAGAAGATCACGAATTGCGATTCGGATCACCTCTGAACGATTAGGGTATTTGTTTTGTCCGATAAGTTCGTCAACGCCATCAACATATGATTCAGGCATGCAAATAGTAACGACTCTCATTGTACACCAACATCATTGCATGTAAACATAATAATGAAGGGGTGTCTGATTGGGGTGCGTATCACGGTATTACTAACTTTTCATGGTTTGAGAACGAGTTTACCCATCTGAGCGCCCTGCTCGAGGATTTCGTGAGCCTCTTGTGCTTTAGAGAGTGGTAGGATTCGGTCTACTGTAGGTCGGATAGTGCCGTTCCAGACCAGCTTTAGCGCCGTTCGCAGCTCATCTCTGCTTCCCATTGTTGAGCCAAGAATTTCAAGTTGCTTCCAAAAGAGGAGGTTCACATTGGTTTCGGCAATCGGTCCAGATGTTGCCCCACAAGTGACAAGTTTCCCACCCTTTCTCAGACTCTTCATACTTTTGGCCCATGTTGCCTGTCCGACAGAGTCTACAACAATGTCAACACCACGTTTGTTTGTTAATCGATAGATTTCCTTGTGATAATCAGGCGTTTCACTGTGATTGATACCTTCATCTGCACCCAGGCTGTATGCCTTCTCCAGCTTTTTGTCAGAAGAACTTGTGACAATCACCCTGGCTCCAGCAGCTTTTGCAATCTGAAGTGCTGCGAGAGCCACGCCACCTCCAATCCCAATGATAAGAACATCATCTCCAGCTTTAACCTGAGCCTTAGTCATCAACAGCCTCCATGCAGTCATGAGTGTTAGTGGAATAGAAGCAGCCCCAGCCATGTCAAGACTGGAATTTTTGGGAAGGGGTATAACGTTTTGTTCGTCTATATTGAGATACTCTGCGTATCCACCTCGATAATGTTCGCCAATTATTCCATAAGATGAACAAAGGG
>JABCSP010000102.1 GCA_018238825.1 Candidatus Thorarchaeota archaeon
TATTAACGACCGACTCTGGAAAATGATGGAACGAAAATCATGGGACAATGATAAGATGTTAGCAATGTCCACAATTCCACTATGTGCCTGGGACAAAAAATCAGGGGACATCAATAACCCGAAGGCTGTCAAAAGATGGACTATACAACCCTGTACATTCGAGCTCTCTCTTGATAATACACCAACAATAGAAATCAGAGGTAAAGGTGGCGACTTCTCAGGTTTTATAGAAAGAAAGAAGTTCCTACCAAATTATATCTTTGAATCACTCGACATCGGTGTAGAATTCAATAATGCATCTATAGAAACCTATCCTACACCAAGAGATGATCTTGATTATAACTACTCAGACCATGCTAGCGTTTTCTATGAACACGGATTTGCTATTTCAATCCCTGGTGAAAATGTTACACTCAAAGTTGGTAAGCGAATACCAACTAAGATGCTTGGTGATGTTTACCTTCTGATTGGGACTCGAGTACATGCTGAAGACAAACCGTATCAAGGTTTAATGATTGATATTTGGTTACGAGCATTTCAAAGAAGAATGAGATAACCCTATATCTTTGAAAAGGGCGGTACTATTTATGATATACTCTTTTTAGTCATAAGTTGTGTTATGAGAAGGTATTTATGACGCCCTACCTCTATTATTGTCGCATTCTTCTGAAATATCTTGCGAATGCTAAAAATGGAGAGGAGAAAATGAACGGTTCAAAATTTTATGCAATAGTCCTCCTTGGTATCATTATCGGAGCAGGTATAGGATTTGGTGCTGGCTGGTTAATGGCTGGTACACCAATTGCTGGACCTGATGGCGAAATGCCTACTCTGAAAGCGGGATTCATCTATGTTGGTCCGATTGGGGACTTTGGATGGACTCACGCTCATGATGTCGGAAGAGTCTACATAGACGATAAATATGATTGGTTGGACACGGTTTACGTTGAAAGCGTAGACCCTGCAGATGCTGGAGAGCAGATAGACTATCTTGTCAATGTCGAAGGGTGTGATGTTATTTTCACTACATCGTTCCCCTACATGGATGCAACCATTGCAGCTGGTGAACGTCATAATGACACGATATTCTTCCATTGCTCTGGTTATCTGAGAAGTGACAATGTTGGCACATACTTCAACGACTTCTATCAGCTATACTACCTCAATGGTCTTATGGCTGGAGCACTCACACAGACTGGTAAGCTCGGATATGTTGCTGCGTTTCCGATTCCTGAGCTCATCAGACACATCAATGCGTTTGCTATTGGAGCAAATGAAGTCAATGCATCAGTTACAACAGATGTCCGGTGGATGAACACAGATTGGTTTGATCCTACTACAGCCACGAATGCTGCCAATGAACTCCTTTCAACTGGGGTCGATATGTTGGCATTCACTGAGGACTCTTCGGCAGTACCTCTTGTGGCAAACTCAACAGACGATGTTTATGTCTTCAGTCACTACTCACCCATGCAACTCTTTGCACCATCAAGTACGATAAGTGGTCAGCTAGTGCACTGGGATATTATGTACGAGGACATAATACAGAAGGTCTACCTTGGTCAATTTAATAGCACCAATCTAGCAGATGTAGACTATCTGTGGCTACTCCAAGAAAAAGCGTGTGAATTAGGTGGGGATTTTGGTGTCCCAATAAATCCAATTTTCATACCAGCTCTTCAGGCTATCATGCACACAGACCCAGTTCTTGGAACTATCAGTGTCTATGATCTTGTGATGGCAAGGTTGAACCAGATGAGCATGGCAAACATCATCTATGAGCCATTTACTGGACCAATGGACTTCAAGAATGGAACAGAGTGGCTTACGACTGGAGAGTCAGCTGACATCTATACGTTGCTTGGCATGACTTGGTTTGTTGACGGAGTGATAGGTACAATTCCAACTTAGTGAATGAGGGGATTATAGGTCCCCCCCCTATTTTTTTTAACAATTGAGATATTAGGGCGTTCTCCCACACATAAAGAGGTCGTAAATGCTATGGCAAATGTCCTAGAGATGACTGATGTATGCAAGACCTTCTATGGTGATGGCGAAGTAGAAATACGAGCAAATGATCATATCAACTTCACTTTGAAAGAAGGTGAAATACACGCCCTTCTGGGAGAAAACGGAGCAGGCAAGAGCACTCTAGTTCTCAATTTGTGCCGAGAGCCTGATAGTGGAACCATACTTGTAGGAGGAGAGAATCTCAGACTCAACACACCCAGAGAGGCCATTGATCATGGAATAGGAATTGCATATCAAGACCTGACAAAATCACTGGTTGAACGTCATACAGTCGCGGAGAATATTCTGAGCTTGTCCAAAGGATTCCTTCTGTCCATTGAAACTGTTGAAGAAGCTGTAACGAATGCACTTACTAAATTTGGTTTCCCAGAATTGGACCCAAAAAGGAAAATATGGCAACTTTCTGGTGGTGAGAAGCAGCGTGTTGAGATACTGAAAGCTCTCATTATTGAACCAAGGATCCTGATTTTGGATGAACCAACCTCTATGTTGACGCCTCCTGAAGTTGAGAATCTCTTCGCCCTGTTAGAGTCTCTTAAATCTGAAGGCAAGGGAATTATAATTATTACGCACCATCTTGAAGAAGCAATCCGAATCAGTGATCGCATCACCGTATTACGGAATGGACAGGTAGTGAGCTCCCTTGATAAGAAAAAAGTAGCTAAATTGAAAAAGTCAATCACAGAGGGAAAACGTGAGCTTGCTCGTCTAATGGTTGGAAAAGATACATTGTATGATCTCAAGAGAAATCCTGTGAAAAGCGGAGATGTAGTACTCAAAATTGAAAGCCTTACTGTGAATAATGACATGGGGGACCAAGTTGTCAATAACATATCCATTGAAGTTCGAGAAAATCAAATTCTTGGGCTTGCAGGGATTGCAGGCAATGGCCAACGAGAGCTGTTGGAAGCTATTGTTCATTGGCGAGATGCGAGTTCAGGAAAAGTAATACTTCATGGAACAGAAATAACCAACAAATCTGTTGCCACGATTCGTAAACTTGGAGTTTCATACATCCCGGAGAACAGGAAGAAAGCTATGGTTCTGGACCTGTCCGTTCGTGAGAATCTTATGATGAGCTACTATTCAGAATCGGAAGGTCCTTTCATAGACCGTGATGCAATAGTTGAGTTGACTGACAAATTAATAGAACGATTTTCGATTGACACTCCAAGTCCATTAGCACCCATGAGAAGTTTGTCAGGCGGTAACAAGCAGAAAGTAGTGGTGGCTAGGGAGCTTTCAAGAAGACCCAAGAAAGGAACCAAACTCCTTCTAATTGCAGAGAATCCAACTTTTGGTCTTGATGTGGCAACTACCGGATTTGTAAGAGAGGAACTTCTCAAAGTAAGAGAGTCTGGAGCAGCAGTGCTCCTTGTTTCTAGTGACCTCACTGAAATCATGACGTTATGTGATGAGATTGCTGTCATCTACAAAGGTGAAATAATTGGAAGAGTCAGTACAGATGAAACAACTAGAGAAGCAATCGGACTCATGATGGGTGGAGTTATCCCTGAATCATCTGAAAGTGAGGTGTCAACTCAATGAAACTGGGAAAATATGAAATGGAAATCAAAAAGAGATCTAAGGAACTGACCTTTCAAGAAACGATACAAATCAGAATACTTTCTGTGCTCATGGGCTTAGCCGCAGTAGCACTCATTTTCCTTGCGTATGGTCATAATCCGCTCGTACTCTACTTCGACGTTTTCTTTTACGCATTCTTCACTGTATTTGGTCTTTTATCAACACTTTCAAGGTTTATCCCACTCGTACTCATTGCAATCGGTCTTTCAGTACCCTTCAGAGCTAAAATCGACAACATCGGTGCAGAGGGTCAGTTCCTCATCGGAACAGTTGCTGCATCTGGAGTTGCACTTTTTTATGGCGAGGGTGCAAACCCATTTGTAGTAATTCCAGTTATGTTCTTGGCGGGTTTCCTTGCGGGGGCACTTTGGGCGCTTCCAATTGCAATCTTCAGAGTCAAGAGTCAATTCAAAGGCTCCGATGTGGTCATCAGTTTTCTGCTATTCTTCCCTGCAAAATTCTTGATTGATTATCTAATCACTGGCCCTTGGAGAGATCCAGAGGGTTGGGGATTCCCTCAATCTCCACTCTTCCCTGAATCTACACAAATTTTTGCTTTTCCCGGAACGCGTGTCCACCTCACGATATTTCTTGGACTTGCCGCTGCATTTCTAATCTATTACTTCCTGACCCGAGAGAAGAAGGGAATTCCAGAAACAAAGCTTGGTTACGAAATCAATGTATTAGGTGAGAATCCTGAAGCCGGAGAAGCCGCAGGAATGAGTTTTCTGAAAATAGCAATAATTACAGTACTTATCTCAGGGGGTCTTGCAGGTCTAGCTGGAGTTGGGGAGGTTGCGGGTAATCCCAATTTCTATAGATTACGTCCTGAATTATCCAGGTTTCTGGGATTCACCGGGATAGCTGTAGCTTGGCTTGGAGGACTTAATCCTATAGGGATAATTATTAGCTCGCTCTTCTTTGCGGGGTTGCTAGCAGGGGGTATTCGTATACAAGTAAGTGGACTTCCAGTTTCAGTTGTTGATCTGTTCAACGGTTCACTCCTATTCTTTGTGCTCGTTGCTGAATTCTTCATAAGAAACAAAATTGAATGGAGGACTGTGTCTTGAGTTTAGAAATGATCGCATCTTCAATTGTTGTTGCAGCCACTTTCTTCCTGCTTCCGACTTTGGGTGAAATCATAACAGAGCGGTCTGGAGTTCTCAATCTTGGTATTGAGGGTATGATGATTTCAGGAGCCGCTGGTTCTTTTGCTGTAGCCTATACAACTGGCAATATCGTGCTTGGACTGATTGCTGGAATGTTAATTGGGGGAGCATTGGCTCTTTTACATGGTATCGTTACAATCACGTTCAATCGCAACCAAGTAGTTTCGGGTATTTCACTAACAATCTTTGGAACTGGACTGAGTGGATTATTGGGCCTCGGCTTTGCAGGATTACCACTGGTTCCACTTCAACCTATTATAATTCCAGGTCTTAGTGCCATTCCTTTCCTTGGAGCAGTCTTTTTCAACAAGAATATCCTTTACTACATCATAATATGTCAATCTAAGTGCTTTTATGATCTCCGGAAACATCTCCCTATGAGACGTCTTCTTAAGTTCGCCTGATATGAATTCGATAGCATCTCGATACTCCTCCGTATTCGGAGTGATGCCCGCACCAACCGTTCCAAGTTCAACTCGCTCCTCCGCAATCTCTGTGATGTACGAGTCCGGATTCAATTCATTCTGTACATAATCAAAAAGGTATTGCAATTTAGATACATTGTAGATCGAGATCACGCTGTGTATGCCAAGCGTAAAATTACAGTAGGAATCTCGCAGGTGAGACAGTCTTTCAAAGGTATCCAAGAGTTTATCAAACGATTTCGCTCCACGGATAATATCGTGATCTTCGCCGATGCCATCCAGTGAAAGATTTACCACAATCCTGGTTTTTTTGCAGATGTCAAGTATTTCGCGGACGCTCTCCTCAATGCGGGCTGTCAGTATCCCATTCGTTGGTATATTGATGATATCAGGTTCATTATTCCGATAAATTGATTCGCTTATGTCTACAATATCCTGTCTTAAGAACGGTTCGCCACCACTGAGCGTGAACCATACCGGAGCTTTTGATAACGATCTGAATATTTTTTCATACTCCTCTACATCAAGTTCATCCACAGCATCCTTTCTCCAGATGTTACAGGTCTTGCATCTTGAGTTGCATCGATCAGTCACCGAAATCGTCAGATTCATCGGAAGTTTCTTTGGCACACCGCAGAAGTGCTGCAGTTTATATCCAGCCGCATCGATGCATAATCTTGCAATATTCATCTTTTATCCAGATCCTTGGTTGTGGACACCGTTTCCCAGTTATATGGATTTTTTCCAAGAACATAAAACTTGATCCTCGCTGATGCCATCGAGTAACCCTCCACGAACACCGCAGCAAGGATCAGTGGAACCTTGGATGGATGCCGTTTCATTTTTTTGAGAATATATTTTATTTTTGGAATATTTCCTGCGGTGGACGGTCTGTACGAATGAACATGCGCGAGATGTATGTGCCCGATATGGATTCTTACCCGCTGTTTGATCAGATCAGAGATAGTTTCAGGACCTTTGTTATGAAATACAGCATCCGGACTGTAATGCAGTTTATAGCCACTCGCCTTGATCATCGCTTCGAGACATGCCTCATCGGTGGCGGTATCGGTCGGCATGGAATCGAAGATATTCTTAAAAGCGATGCATTCCCCTGCCTTTGGCGATACTGATGCGATCTCATGGTGTAGTTCCCAGATCAGATGAACAGCAAAACCAACAATGCTTCTATCTGAATTTACGGGCACGGGGCGCCCACCAACCAGCCCAACACACCCATCACAAAACGGCTTAACCAGCTCATTTATGGCGCCTTCGCAAGGTATCGTATCAGCACTTTCAAGAACCAATATATCCGAATCAACACACTCCATAAAATAATTGATAGCACGCGCCTTACCGGATTTTTTATCTTCTGTAATCACTTTTATTTTGTCGTGATCCCTGCAGAACCCCTCAACAATCGCCACAGTACGATCAGTACACCCACTTGCAACCACCACAACCCCCTCAAGCACAACCCCCTCATCAAACCGCTGCTCACACAAAGCGCCTAACAGTTTACCAATATTCCCCTCTTCATTATATGCAGGAACCCCAATACTTATAGTGACCATGCTATAACATTAGCGACCTCATATATGAAAACATATGCGAAGCACCCATCTTCGATGAACCAAAATCCCGCGCGCCAAAAACATACGGCACCTCATGCACACCAGTATGACCAGGCAACAACTTCAACAGATCAAACAACACCTTAAACCCACCCAATTCAAACTTGGACGCATACATCCGGACATACGGACGAACAAAACGGGTCTTCGCACCAAAAAACCCGGACATGATATCACTACACCCCGGCGCACCACGCAACATGAGCGCCGCCCGACCAAGCTGGGACGCACCACCGGAAATCACGCGACGATGCCAACCCCAACCAGGCACATCCGTCCGCACACCAACAACAAGAACGTGACCACGCCTAAGCACCGCCACAAGTTCACCAATCTTCTCGGGAGGATGCTGCAGATCACCATCAATCACCACAAAATGATCCGTGCTGGTACGCACAATGCCATCAAGCACACTAGCAGTCAAACCATGCACCTGCTCATCACTTCGATCAATCAGCACCACACCATCACCCGCAAACGCGCGCACAATATCGGCGGTTCTATCCGTTGACCCATCATCAGCCACAAACACCGGACACCCCGGATAAAGTGTGGTTATTTCATTCAACAATGTTGCAATATTTTGCTCTTCATTCAACGTGGGTATAATGACCGTGAAGTCTGAATAATCGTATATGGGCATATTTTCACCTT
>JABCSP010000103.1 GCA_018238825.1 Candidatus Thorarchaeota archaeon
CCTGATACTGTGTGAGAGAATAATAAGCGATGACGGAAAACGAGTCTTCTGGAAACCAGTCTTTGTCCTTGAGATCAAGACCCGGCTGGGACAGAGCTGGCATATCGATGCAAATTACAAAGAGTCAGAGGTCCGTCCAGAGGGGAGCTCTCTTCAACGCGTTGTCTGTGACTTTCCCTTGAGTAACCACCCCCTCAGTGATGACCTCTGGGAGGCTATTGTGAAGGCAACACCCACTCCAACTGCACAGAAACAACTGGACATCTATTCACAAGCACTGACTGAATCATATGAGAACGCAACTGAACAGGAACTGGGTCATATATTGAAGGGAGTCGTTGTCATTGAAGCATCCTCAGATATCACTGAGATACGACAGGTGTTAGAACGACTCATCGTCCATGCATACGAATCTGTGAAGGGTCGCAGGCTCAAGCGTATAGTCTTCACACCACCTGAGAGTGACAGCAGTCGGATTGCCCTTGTTGTTGATAAACAGCCAGGACCTAGACGAAGGGAAGAGAATGTGACTAAGGCTCCCTGGGGACCCGCCTTTACCCCATTCAAAAGTCAGAAGAAGACCAAAAGGGATTTCCTCCTTTACCTTGCAGGATACTCTCCGACCTCTGCTGGACAGTCTGCAGCCTGGAATGCAAGATACTACCACGGACTCCAGATGCTATATGAGGGGAATAAGACCCAGGGCAATGCTGAATTTGTCTGGATAGATCTAGCGAACCAGTTCAATGAACCACAACTCGCAGAGGCACGCCTTCGGTTACGACCACGAGGTTACACAGAAGAAGAGCTAGCCAAGGTACAACCTGACCACATTCGAGAATTCTTTGAGAGCATCTCGGTCAAGGGATACCTTGATGACATCTTGTCCTTTCTCTACAATGATGGAACCCTTCCAGCATTTGATTTGAAGACAAGGAAGAACAAGAGAAAGGTAATCATTGTCACTGGATCTGACACTCTTCGTGATGCAACGCCCTCCTCTCACAGAGAACGCTTCTACATTCTCATAGATCATCTACTGAGCATTCTTCCAGATGATGAGAGGACCACCATCATATGGTTTGACTCTCCAGTCCCCTCTGTTGAAAAATCAATTCCCTACGCCTGTAGAGCCCTCTTGCCATATTATGATACCAATTCCCTGGGAGAGTTGGTGAGTGAGATAATATGGAACCTTCCCGTTGCACCACGGGGTTCAGTACAGCCTGAGAAGTGGGGTTTACCTATCATTAGTGAATCTCCAATGCACGATGATATCAGGGTCATAGTTCGTCATAGTCCTAGTAAATTTCACATAGAACTGACCCATATCCCCTTACTGAGAGGTTGGTCAAAACGCTTCAAGAACATGGGAACTGGACGGGTTATCCGAGAGCGAGAGATTGATGATATTATTCCAGATAGAACCTCAAGGAACCGCATGAAACTTCTCTCTTTGACCATGCTTCCCTGGCTGGTGAAACTCTGGTCACAAGAAACCTTGGTAGAGAACTTTACAGAAACCCTTGAAGAGCAGACTGCCCAATTGAATGGGGAATATCGTGGAGGAGCTGAACCTCTATCTATTACAAAGACTATTCTTTCGGAATCACATAGTAAATCTCCTATCCTACTTGATCTAGTGAAGTTCAGGCTCCCTGAAACCATGGATGCTCTGTCCTATCAAAGGATGACAGCAGGAAAGATCAATTCACAACGGCTCTATCGTTCCCCACGTAAATTGAAAAATAGACCTCTTCAGAAACCTCCGTTACCTCTACCTACAAGAGAAGAACCATCCATTGAGAAGGAGCTCGAACAAGAGTGGTTATTCGGGGTCAAGTTTGAGAACGATAGTGATGACCCTCTCCCCTGGTGGATGGTAGTCCAAAACTCCGCTCATCCATCCCGACTGCTTGTTGGTTGTTTCACAGATCGCCCACCAGATAAAGATGGATTCCTCTGGGCTGAGAACAAGCACGAAATATTGACGCAATCAAGCCTGGATGAGATTCTTGGCTTTCAGCAGACCCTCCTGATAGGAAAGAAAAACGGTGACGGAATGGAAATATGGAGTTCCAGTGACAGCGAGGCTCCAGTCTATGCAGGAGTCCTTGAGTTACGAGGACAAGGTCGATTAAACACAGGTCATTTACGAGCAATACGTCAGACATTTTCAGAAGAACCAAGAGATAGACCTTCATCCACTACTAGACCATCAGAGTCCTTCTACAGTCGAATGGTCGACTCCCTTCAAAGACAGATTGCAGCAGTCACCAGCCCCACTCCAGTCAGTGTACGACTTGAGATGATTGATGACACCTGTCGTGTCATTCTTACAGACGATGAGGATAAGGAGATTCAAGAAATCAATATCGAATACACTGCCGATCTCCTTTCCCTCTTACGACGGGCTATGGTCAGAGGTGGTCCTATGTTCACAGATTCAGGGAAGTATGTGACTTGGAGCATCTTTGATGACATTGATTATGGGGACCTGGATTTCATCAGCCCCTATGTCACCTACACCGCTGCACGGAAGACCCCAGAGGAACTTCCAAAGCGCGTGTCTCAGTTCTTCGATGAGGCAGTAACGTTCGATGTGAGTATTGAACATGATGCATCAGTGTGTCCGATAGCACTGGGGGAAGGAGTGGACCATGGAGCATGTTGGAGGATTAGTCTTCCATCTGATTGTCCAGCTCGTGTAGGGAAACAATTGGGTAGAGCACTGACAGGAGAGGAAGTGAACGGACTACTTGCACCGGGAAGATTCTATTCAGGGAAACTGTATACCTTTGACCTGAACCTACCAGAAGTGTCCGAGATGGATGAGAGTATTGTCTTCCACGAGGAAAGATACATACGAATGTTCCTTCGAAACCATGGATTACCATTGAAGAAACTTCCCCCTGGAACCTTTCTGAAAACTGCTGAACAGCAGTGGTTGATCTCGATAGGATGGGATGTTCCATATTTCAAATGGCATGCTCAGTCAACAGTGTCAGGCCTTTCCTTCAGAGGTAATGACCAAGTCATTGAACTTGTCCACGGACATGGTGCACAGGAGGAGTGCGAGCGCCTCCTCAACGGTATCACTTCTCAGATCCCATCAGCACAAATCTTTGAGTTCACCGAGCTAGAGGAGCGAGTACTCTCAGGTCTCAAGAATAGAGGATACTCAAAGAGCAGTCCTGCATGCGAACTCAGGCTCATCGAGCAATCAGAAAGCATCTGTCAGTATGGAGTCTTTCTTGTTGATGGTACTCAGAGCGACCCAGTCCTCACCTATAGTATCGAATCCACAGGACCAATGAGTGCTGATGCTGTCCTCGAGGGGATTGTGATGGGACTGGCAGAAGGAGATCTGAGTGCTTTCAATATCAAAAACACGGAGGTCTTCCTAGAGAAGATATCTCTCTGGGTGAGTGAGAATGTTCAGGAAATAGAAGAAGAATCTGAGGAACCAGAGGAGTGGACAGTGAATCTCTCTATAGACACCAAGGAAACTGCAATTATCTGGGAAGCTGAGGTAGATGAATCAGAGCTGTCTCGGACAGGAGTCTTGTACGATGACCCCAAGATTCTCATTCATGGAGGGATTCGAAAGGCTGTACGTGAAGTGCGAGAAACCTTTGAGCTTGACATTGTTTCCGAGCTGGGAGTCGTTTCCAATCTTGATGAGGTGATGAAAGAGCAGATTCCTGATGTGGTCAGAAGCCTACGGGCAGAGAGTGTATGAAACTATCGAGATCTGAGCGCTGCTCCACGAAGTCCATAGACCCTTCCAGAGAAGGAAGCGATGAGTGCCATCATATCAGTGACCAGCTCCTCCTTAGGTGTCCTGTCTTCATTCTCCAAGAGCAAGTTTGTCTAAAATCATTGCAGCTGTTTTCAACCCATACTCTTCACATGAGGTGTCCACCACTTCAGAGGTGGAGTCCATTGTTTCTGCATGGAAAACCAGAGGTTAGCAGCGGCAACGACTGTCCTAAAAGCGTTCAATTTGGAATCGTACGTGAAACCGCGTTGGTTGTTGATGTCTGCATAATATAGAGCTCCAAGTAAGGTGCAATACTTGTTTTTGAGCCTGTCAAGATGTTCTTCTTCTGGATATCTGGCAAGTTTTTGACGCCATTCTTCCAATTTTCCAGAAGGATCATGAATTACAACACCGTTTCCCGAAACTTAGACATTCCTGGACAGCGAATCCGGGATGTTGTTCGGGTCCAGTTCATACCTGTAGGCCTTATTGGTCAACATTCAGAATCAGCATATGGTCTTGGTGAGAGCTAATAAGCCCATACAAGAATGGTCTTTACTCAACTAATGGTTTCATTGATGTCCAGGTTTGTCCAGGATTTACGCAGCTGTTGTCAACCTTCAACATAGGGAAAGTGGTCCATATCCAATGGGGATTCTATCTGTTGTCTAAACCAAGCATCAGAAACTGGAGAGAAGTCAATCACTAATTTTTTGGGCTCAACTGATTCATCGAATTCTAACCAAATCGTATCTTTGAGTTCAAGGTTATCATAATACTCCTCAGTTACGTAGATCAATGCATCCCAATCAGTTGTTGGGGTACCAAAACCTGTTGCTCGACTGCCCCATATCATTACACCAAGAACGTGAGGTTCTTTCACAAGTCCTTCAAGACGTTCACGGGCCATTACATCATCAATTTCGTCAATACTCTTCACAATTGGTATCTGTGCATCAGTCAAGAGATATCTCCTCTGGCATAAGGAAAAGAAAATGTAGCATTAAAGCGTGACTATCTGCGTGAGAGGCGCCACCCGCCGGGATGCGGACAAGACAGACATTAGAAGTCAAATAAGGGACCGTTCATTAAGGAACAGTATTGGATTCGTGACGCCTTTCAATATCCAGTCAGACCCAGACCTAATAAGCACCTAGAAAAATTACGAGAATATATTCCAATCCTCACACTTGATACTATGACAGACACTGCTCTTACTTCTGTAATTCGGCACTTCACCCGGGATCAGCTTGAAGCAATAGATGAAGTTCTGAAGATACTTGATTCTGATGAATATAGAGACTATCACGACCAATTTGGCGTATGTAATGCGCCAGATGTAATTGAAGCTCTTCAAAATGAGGTTAGAAACGCTCTAAGGACCTAATCTTATTGCATCAATCATACTACTACAAAACCTGGTGGAAACAGAACAAAATACTCTATGATTATTGATAGTAGTATTCCTCCAAATACAAGCCCTCGACCTCGTTTGATGTTTGTTTCTGTGAACCAAAGAATCGCTCCTATGAGTACAATAATGACTCCTGAAACCTGACCTAGAAAAATCAGAAAGCCCCAGATCTCAATAAAATATCCACCAATAAGCTGTGCAAAATTCTGAAGAGGTGATTGTAGTAGTATCGGATTCATAGACATGACCCAAATCACAGTCTTTCCTTTCAGATTTAAGGTCCTAGACAATCTATAATTTCTCAATGATTTCCAGAGTAAACTTCTTGGCATTCTCGATATCATTCAAATCTGGGTGTTTTCGAAGTTCCGGTAGATACTCGTTCCATTCATCATCATCAGTGATTACTGCTTGTCTGATGAAGGCTTCAATACCCGGATTAGCTTTTCCACGACAATTGAAATAACCCAGAAATTCAATTTTCTTGTTTTTGCATGCGTTTTCAAAAGTTGGAGTGCACAATCCTGCCCATTGGTCATAGAGTTCTCTATTTCGTTCAGTATCATCAGGCATAAAAGTTGAGTGAGTAAAGAATCCAGCCAGTTTGAATTCGGGTGAATCCGGCAAACTATCAAGAAATCCTTTCACTGGGGGTGCCAAATCACTGTCATGACAAGGAGCACCTACAAAGATTAAATCATACTCGTTTAGGGATTCAATATCTACTCTTCTAACCGTGTCAATGATTGCTTCACCTTGAACTGAGAGAGTTTCAAAGATTGCATCAGCTATCATCTTGGTATTATTGGTCTGTGTGAAATAGGCAACCAGAGATTTCATGAAGGTTACACAGATACGACGAGTAATAAATCCAAAGGTCTAGAGAGAAATAATCGAGAAATGATGGTGGGCCCGCGGAGATTAATTCCGGATGGGGGAAATCCCGCACCGCTTGAACTCCGGACATCCGCCTTATCAGAGCGGCGCAATAATTGACTAAGACCAACAGAGTTGATCTTTCCAGTCTATGCCACGGGCCCAATATGTCCGTAGACGAGGAGCACAACTGAATCGGATAAAAGCATTATGTATTCGCACTCTTTTTTCTTATTACTTTCTAATTCAATGGAGAGATTGCTTCATCGGATTCTAGCTCGAATTGATTTTCTTCTTGGCAGTATCTCTCAAATCGTCAGGCACCTCAATTTTGAAGGGGATTTCTTCTGAAGATTCAAGTGATCCTATGAATCTCCTTGCAAAGTTTCCCACTTCGAAGAG
Organism: Candidatus Thorarchaeota archaeon; assembly: GCA_018238825.1. Lineage (GTDB taxonomy): Archaea > Asgardarchaeota > Thorarchaeia > Thorarchaeales > Thorarchaeaceae > SMTZ1-45. The sequence goes on from JABCSP010000103.1 coordinate 6,456, forward strand.
TGACCAAGGAGATAAATTGGATACTGTATCGATTGCGGTGTGACTCACTTTTCCGGATGTCGTTCCCTGACATGCGAAATGGATTGTTGGAATACCCCTCGCTGCAAAAGGAATGTTGTCGCCACCACTGGTTGCAGTTCTACGACACCTTGCAGGATACTGGTTTGTTTCGGCTAATCCTGTTGCCCATTCAATCATCTCATCATGACCTGCTGTTAATGCCAAGACTTGTCCAGGTAGCGCGCCGATGCTGTCAAAATTCAAACAGAGTAGTACATCTTCTAAATCATACTCCTCAATGAATTTCTGGGAACCTTTCATCCCTAATTCTTCACCACCAAATGTGATGAATTGATAGGTGAATTTCAAATCCTGCTTTGAAAGGAGTCTTGCAAGTTCAGCAACAATTGCAACTCCAGCCGCATTATCAGTGGCTCCAGTAGTGAAGGGAACAGTATCATGGTGTGCACAGAGGATGATCGTTGTATCAAGCCGACCTTTCACTCTTCCCAGAACATTGTGCAATGTTCCATCCTTTGGTTCTCCTCTAACCTCAAGATTTAGCTTTGATTCAAACATCATATCATGCAGAGGGCGTGCAATCTTTGCAGAAACTGTCATTGAAGGGGTTTTTGAGAAAGTATCATCTAATTTTTGATAATTGTATGAACGTGGAGCTTGGTCACGCTCAAGGTCGAGAAAGACAACACCTGCGGGATTCATATAGAATAGCTTAGTCCAAGCCTCCAAGACATCGGGCATATACTGTGATTGTAAGAGTACAAAGATTATCTTGTCTTTGACATTTTTTTCTGTGAGATTGGAAACATGATTATGTGACCCAATATAGAGGGTTTCAGCCTCAATTCCATTTTCAGGGGTAGATGCACTCATCCAACATGGTACACCTGAAACTGTATTACTTCCGTCACAATTTGATATTGAAGCTGTAAGTCCATCATAGTATCTGAATGGATACTTAGAGGTTTTAACATCCTGAAGACCAAACTGGCCTGGAGTAAAAACTTTCTTATTGT
>JABCSP010000104.1 GCA_018238825.1 Candidatus Thorarchaeota archaeon
CACCTGTTGACAAATTAACATCAACCCCTTGGAGATACTTGAAACCAATCTCTTCTAGTACGGCAACGTTATCAACAACATAGAGTGAACAAGGCATTGTAACAATAAGTAATCCATTTTATCGTATCAATTTTCGAACTTTTTGAATTCCAATTGTTGCATCACTATAATCCTTGTAATATTCATGCATGTATCCTACAATATCATTATTTAGAATACCAATATCAAAACACTCTGGAGGAAACCGTTTCTCTCCAATTAGAAAGTCATCGAGCCATGAAATAGTTTCAGGATTACTGTCAAGGAAATCAGTCATTGCTGGACGCATGGTAGCTTCTTCATCCATCTTTTCTAAGGTAGCTTGGACTATACGAACATTATCAAGCATATCCTCTTCCTCCAATTTCCCTAATAGACTATCAAGACGCAAAGCATGAAGATCAGTGCAATATACACATATTCTCTTAGAAGGAATATTGTCTTCATTCAGCAGCTTGGGTAATTCTCTAACAAAAAAGGATGGAACCCTATCATATTCTCCCGATGCAAAATCAGCTATGTAGAAATAATCATCACCTTCTGATAGTGACATAGTCATGAAGTCTGTAAAAACTGGACTTTCAATAATCCATGATATCGGATAGATAGAATGCAAGTTTTTGTGGTCCATAGATAATCGGACAAACTTGAGTATTAAATTCTATTTGGATTGTGGTTCTACGGATATTTAATTTCAAAGAGCTTAGCTTCACTATCACCAGTTTTTACATAGTGCTCCTCATTTGATTCTATAAGAACAAAGTCTCCAGGCTTAAGGGAGAAGGTTTCTTTTCCATTTGTTATTTCTGCAGTTCCTTCTAATACATAGAGGAGTTGACGTTCAGGATGTCTATGAGTTCGTGCAGGAACATCGCTATTCCTTTTCACAATTCGAACACCTGCTTGGATATTCTCATCAATTACGTCATATACATCTACAGACCCAACTCTTCCATCAATACTCTTCTGTACTATTTCAGATTCGTGAATCTTTTTCATAGAGAGTTCTTCCTACCCAAAACGATAAGGCAGAAGGTCTTATCAGGTCTATGGAAGATACAAATTTCATGACACCAATTAGCTCATATCTTGTAGACAAGAAAGTTGGAGTCATTGGGTTTAATGCCAGACCCATCGCTTCCTCATTAAGGAGAGCTGGTGCAAAATCGTATGTTTCAGATTATTGGGGAGATTCAGATCTGAAAGAGGTTTCCACAGATTGCATCGCAGTCCTCACTCCGGTTTCAGGTATACGACAACGACAACCGTTGGACTTGCCCTTGCATCTTTTGTTAATTGAGAATTTTTTACTTCTTACAAAGAAAGTGAAATTGGACTACACAATAATAGGTAGTGGTTTTGATGATTGTGCAGAATCATTGCTCCCATTACATGAAAGTGGTTTGCTGGTTGGATCAGAACCCACTCGTATGAACGATTCTCGCAACCTTTCATTGATATCGAATTTAGTTTCTAATGAATTGCTGAATATACCCCATCGTCAAGACATTCTTTCTTCTGAAGAGTTGAAACAGAAGGCAGCCGAAATTGATTATCCCTTTTTGATTCGACCCTCACATTCAGGAGGAGGAAGTAGAATCAAATTTATCGGTCGACAAGAAGATTTGGACAGGATAATTAATAGACTATCAAAAACAGATGAACAGCCTCATCTAATACTTCAGCAATATATTCGTGGAAGAGACATTAGTTGTAGTGTACTTTCTACAGGAACTGAAGCCCGAGCCGTATCCGTGCAAGGTCAGTTAATTGGATTACCATCTGCTGGTAGAAATTGCGATTTTGTATATTGTGGAAATTATTATCCCTCTGTTCTAAACTCAGTAACTGAACAGAAGATTATTGAAGTTTCTGAAAACCTATCAGTACAGTTAGGACTGAAAGGTTCTATTGGTTTCGATTTTGTGGTGGATGAATCTAATGTGATTTGGCTTATGGAAGTTAATCCACGCATTCAGGGAACATTAGAGATGATAGAAATTGCAGGAAACATTTCGATTACAGAACAACACATTAGAGCTGCAAATAGTGACCTGATTGAAGAGATGCCTACATTGGTCCCTTCGGTCAAGATGATAGTCTATTCAAGAAGAGCTGGATGCATAACAAATCTATCATCGTTTCCTAATACTTTCGATAAATCTCCTGTAGGTGTATTAGTGAATAGAGGAGATCCTATTTGTACAGTCATCAATACTAGTAAGACCCGCGAAGAATGTTATCTACAAACACATGAAGCTGCTTGCGCTATTCAGAAAAGCATTGTTTCAATAAGTGGCCAATAATAATGGGAGTAGTCAGAAGTCTCAGATGGTTCCCAAAGTTTAATCAGCACTGAGGTATGTGTTAGAATTACTTGAGGTGAGGTTTTTGCGTACATGTGATAAATGTGGAAAGGCCAATCAACCAACACGTAAATTCTGTATACGATGTGGCGGATCTCTTCTGAAAAAATCTAAACCAGTAGCTCCAGTAGAAACACCAGCTGCACCTCAACCAACTGTATCTACTAAGACTGATGACCAATGGGTGAAACCAAGTGAAGTTTCCCGTGATCGAGTTAGGGTAGCAGGAGGAACTAAGCAACTATCAGAGTTGGAAAAAGCAAGAGCAGCCTTTGCAAAAGCTGAATCTGTTGGAATAGATGAGCCATCTGGCTCTGGCATCATTGAAACAAGAATGCTTCGTGCAAGTGAAGTTAGAGAATTGCTTGAAGGCCCAGGAATGATGGATACTGGAGAAGAAGTTCCAACACCCACTATGATGGAGGGCAGTGAACCACTACCACCTGAAGCGGCCGAAATGATGACTCCCAGTATGCCCACTTCATCACAAATTGAGGAAAGCATACTTGGTTCAAAATCTGCCTTTATAGAAAAAGCTCCAGAGCCTGAATCACTAGCGATGCAACCTGAACCTGAGGTTTCTTCCGCAATAACAACTGGATTCAATTCATCAAAATATGAACCAAATGAAATTATTCCACCAAGAACTGAAGAAGAGGCAGTAACAGGTTTTGCAGCTCAAAAACCTCCTGTTACAGAAGTTCCAGCAGCTCCCCAGCCAACCGCGGCAATTGAAGACCTTGTCATTGCATGTCCTGATTGTGGCAAAGTAATCAACGTTGATATGTTTGAATATCCAAGAGCGGTCTATAGCGCAATGGCTGCTGCTCGCATTAAACAAACGCGATTCTTCATTGTGCAAGGAAAAGGTCATGAAGCATTACGTATTGTTAGATTGGCTCATGCTCTCTATACTAAAGCAGGGGATAACAATGGCTTAGATGAAGTCAAGAAGATTATTGAAACCCTTGCAAAGAAGCATTAGGCTGCTAACCATAGGTCCAAGAATTTCTTACGCTCTTCCTTGAAACAAAGTGGGTTTCTACATCGCATTAAAAACCGTTGGTCATAGCCTTTCTCCTTAAGTGCTGAGAATATTGGTGCGAACTCTATAGAACCATCCCCAATAGGAAGATGTTTGTCATAAACAACAGCCATCTCACGTAATTCTTCTTGACTAAATTCATTCATTCCTTTGCAGTTAATAACTTCTTTAAATGCCTCGCATGCATTGTTATCATGAACATTTACCATCTCAATATTGGCGCAGTAGTTCTGTATATGCCCAATTGCTCGGTTCTGTACAGCCAATAATTGCCCGTGACCAATATCAAGATTTATTTTAAGATCAGGAAACTCGTCAAAGATAAGCATCATTTCGGTATAATAGAAACCCAGTGTTTCTATGGCTAGAGTGACACCTGATTCTTTTACAGCATCATAAACAAGAGGAAGATCTTGCAAAAAAGCATCAATCTCCTTATCACTATAGAGAAGGGCAGATAATGGTGGATGGAATACAGCTAATTCAGCATCAATCATCTGGGCCAAGTCTATGTAGGGTAAAATACCTTGGTTCAAATCAATGGGTTTCCAATTATCATTGCTGGGAAGATGCAGTGTACAGGGAATACCCTCCTTATTCATTGCATTCCTAGCTTCCCTGAATCTCATTCTTCTGTTCAATTCTAATCTGAGCTCAATGAAATCAGCTGAATTTTCTATCCCCTGAATGACCTGTTCATTTGTACGCGCAAATGTTCCTATCTGCATTATGTTCACACTTACTAGTAAGTAGAAATTTCCCCGCTTTTTTACTTTTGGTCATGTTAGCGGATTTCTCTGTTCTATTGGCGATAATGTTATTAGATGATTGGAGCATTCTTCAACAATAGCGCTCATGTATGGAGTGTATTGACCCTGCAAGATACTGCTTCCTATCTATTCAAAATCGTTTTTCTCGGTGAAGGCGCCGTGGGAAAAACATCACTAGTAGGCCGTTTTGTATATGACTCATTTGAGGGCGACTATCTTGCGACTATCGGAACGGATATTCATCTGAAGATGGTTCAGGTAGATGATGTTTTGGTCAAATTAGTTATTTGGGATATTGCCGGACAGGATAACTTTGCACAGTTAAGAAAAGCCTATTACATGAATGCGAGCGGAGCGTTCTATATTTTTGATACAAGCAGGCCAGAAACGATTGAACGCGTTGACGAATGGGTCAAAGCACTATACGCAGTAACTGGTGAGATTCCATTAATCATCTGTGAAAACAAGACCGATTTAGAGAGTGCAATTTCGCAAGAAATCAAAGACAAAATTTCTGAGAAGCTTAATGTCAAGATGGTTAAGACAAGTGCTAAAAAAAATACTAACGTCGAAGAAGCATTCCGTGAAATGACAGAGGAGATTTTGGCAAGAGCTCGAGATAAAAGTAAGAAAGCAATGTGAACACAAAGGAGTGGGGAAAATGTCTAATAACGACCCGGACTTTGTTCATAAGTTAGTGTTACTAGGCGATAGTGGTGTTGGCAAAACTTCTCTAGTTCAACGTTATGTCTATGATAGTCTCAGTCCTGATGTAGGTCGAACTATTGGAGCGGTACTTCACGTTAAGAAAATTGAACTCAATGATGTGGTCCACAAGCAGGTTATTTGGGATCTAGGTGGCCAAGAATCATTTGCTGAGTTGCGAGAACAATATTGTGCGAATTCATCAGCTGCTCTATTTGTCTTTGATAGAACCCGATTAGAAACTTTTCAGAATATTGATGAATGGCTTACTGCACTTTATTCGTCAGCTGGTAAAATCCCAGTTATTGCAGTTGAGAATAAAATTGACCTAGAGTCTGTAATAACCTCTACCCAAATCCAGGGTATGCTTGAAGCACGAGAGTTAATACATTTACAGACAAGTGCAGTTGAGAATACAAATGTAGATTCTGCGTTCAGGGAACTAGTTCAAATAATTGTGTCTGAAAGAGGCGGGAATAAAGAGTAGTTTCTAGATGTCGATTTCCAAATCACTAATATCGTCTACACCTTTGTAAGCAAAACCCAGTTTCTTTCGTTCACCACTTACTAAGAATACAGCTGACTCTGCAATTGTGATTGCCTGATCTGCGGCTCTTTCAAAATACCGACCAACTATCACGTATAACATAGCGATGTAACTTATGTCCCGTCGATTATTCAAGTAAGTTGCAATCTCTTGGAACATCTCTGTCGCTTCATTATCACTTTGCGCTTCGAGCTTCTCTAGTTCACTAATCTCGTTTAGGTCCTCTTCAATTACAGCACGGACACTAACACCTAGAGCGGTAATAGCGATTTCTGAAATATAAGGAAGGGTTACGAGTTCCTTGAAGTGGTCCAAACCTTCGCTTAGAGTTACTATCTCCATTATTTTGTAGGCGAATCGTCCTACTAAATGAAGACTACCAGAGGTATGAATGTAAGCAATTAATCGTCTAAGGTCAATGTTTTGAGGTTGAAACTCAGCGATAGCACCAAATGCCATGTCCTCTATAGTATGATGAAGATTTTCAATATCTGCCGACGTTTCCATGGCTTGTTCTGCCCGTTTGCTATCAAAGTCTTCAAAGACCTTAATTGATTGTCCGAGTGTAGCTATAACCACCTCGTGCAATTTGTTAAGGTTAGAGATTAGTTCCTCAAGGACTGGTTCTAATTTGGAGTTCATATTGGCACCACCGGACAAAGAGAGTTCATTCTCGCAGATTAAGGTCTTCCTGTTTGAGAATCAATGAGGGGCATGACTTGATTTTCCTTTGTATGCTAGACCTAATTTAGTACGCTCTCCTTTCACCATGAACACTGCTCGTTCAGCAATTGAAAAAGCATGATCTGCAGCACGTTCACAATACCTTCCAATAATCATGTAGTACATTGCCATAGTAGTGATATCATTTCTCTTTCGAAGGAACTCAGCAATCTCCTCAAACATCTCTGCAGTTTCTTTGTCACTTTCGGCTTCTAGCTTTTCTAATTCATCGATTCCCGACAGGTCTTTCTCTAAGATACCTCTCATAGCGATGTCAATAGTTTGTTTTGCCAAGTTTGCAAGATGTGGAAGTGAAATCAGTTCTTTGAAATGTTCCATCCCCTCACAAAGTCGTACTATGTGTGCAATCTTGTATGCATAACGTCCAACTCTGTAGAGATGATGAGAAACTTGAAGATAGGTAGCTAGTTCTCGGAGGTCTTTTGCAACTGGCTGTCTTCTTGCAATAGTTTCGAAAACGTTCTCTTCAATACTTTGAGCCCTGTCTTCGATTTCGTGAGATTTCTTACGCACTTCAGCCGCAAGTTCCTGATCAAGTTCCTTGAATGCCTGCATAGATTCTATAAATGCAGATGTTGACATTTCTGTGAGGACTCTAGCCTTTTTGTTTATTTCATTCAGATAAAATTCCATTTGACGTGACATATCGTTCACCTAACCTATACGACCTGTAATGAATGCCTCGGTTCTCTCATCAGCTGGAGCCTCCAGAATCCTTTTTGTTTGATCGAATTCCACTAGCTCTCCTAGATACAGAAACGCCGCTTGGTCTGAGACACGGAATGCTTGTTGCACATTGTGCGTTACAAGAATGATAGTATAGTCCTTCTTCAGCTTCACAATAAGATCTTCGATTTTAGCAGCACTTATGGGATCCAAAGATGAAACGGGCTCGTCTGCTAATAAGACAGGGGGATCTACAGAGAGTGCGCGTGCGATGCATAACCTCTGTTGTTGACCTCCAGACAAATTTGTTCCAGGATGATCTAAATCATCTTTCACTTCGTCCCATAGTGCCGCCTTTCGCAAAGAGCTCTCCACAACCTTCTCCAGTTCATCTTCATCATTAACCCCGTGGAGTTTGGGACCATAAGAAATATTGTCTCTTATAGACATCGGGAATGGATTTGGCTTTTGAAACACCATTCCGATATTCTTACGTAAATCATAAACACTAGAACCAATTCCATAG
>JABCSP010000105.1 GCA_018238825.1 Candidatus Thorarchaeota archaeon
ATATTCCTGAGAAACAGAGGTTTATCTGGTTGGCCTGAATCAAATGAGTCTGATATTGTGTAGAACAATTGAAAATTGAAATACCATTTGTTCGAATATCTTATTCATGCCGAGAGAAGCTTGAGCCTGATAATCTATCTCCAATGCTCGCAGAGTTCGTGATATATAGCTCTCTCCCTCTTTCTTTTCGGGACAATTTCCGTGAAACAGATGTGGGGGTCGATATCGACCTTCTCTTCCGAAGAGGTCCAAGGGATGAAGAAAGAGAAGTGTGTTGAAATTGTTGGTCTGCTTCAGTAAGTGAAAGAGTCTGAGCATACCCTCATGATTCTTAATATCTTGAAGTATCTCAGAAACCTCCCTCTGTCGCACTGGTGGTCGGTTTACCTCTTCTTCGAACTTCTTTTCCAGAGTGTGCTTCCCATCCGTCACAGTTAATCCCAAGATGAAATTCACTACTGAATGACTTATGACTTCTTCTAATGGATGGAGAAGCTTTTCAATACGAAGCAGTACAAACTTCCTGAAGTCTTGCAGACCTAACCGAATTTGCCAAAGACAGTCACTGAAATCCAAGGCAATCAAGGGTTTTGGTTCTCAATTCAGGAAATTTCTTCACATTGAAGCTCAGATTGTTTCGAACTTGAGGCAATCTCATACATCCTATGAAGAAAACAACATGAAGAAGATTGGACAAAATAAAGAATGAAGATATGAAAAGGTGCGGGAGCATCACCCCCGCATTCAAACCCAGTCTAGCTACTAGGTTCGTGGTTTCATCTGTATGATTAGATAATCATTCTAGGAAGATGTGAATAGGAAGACGTCTACCCATTCACAAGCCTCCTTAGAATATCCCGAGGTTGGTAGCAACCTCTCCGGCACTGTACTCTGGTGCCAATCTCACAAATGCCTTCTTTGTTCCATCAGGCATTATCAGTGTGTTAACCTTCTCAACAACGACGTCGTAAAGGGATTCCACAGCCCATCGAATAGTGTTCTTGTTAGCTCTGCGATCTACATAGAATATGAGCTTATTCTGCTCATCAACCGCTTCAAGGCTAGCCTCTGTCACTACTGGTCGGATAATCACTTCATTTGGATCTCTCATGATAGCGCACCTCAGATGAACAGATTCTCCTTTCCAAGCCTATCAATGGCGGATGTTGTCCAGACCACAAGGCGACCGGGGTGTGTTCCAGGAGCTAAGAGCTCCGCATTCAGACCGTGAACTTCAGCGGTGTCCACTCCAGGAAGGTTTCTTGCAGCCTTGCCAACTCCAGTGTCAGTACCGACAACTATCAGTAATGACTTGGGAGTCTTCATCTTACGACCGCGCATCTTCCCTTTTCCAGCTCGAATAGCTCGACCATTAACTGCTCTCTCAAGGTCATCACCAAGACCGAGAGCTGTCAGGGTCTCATGGACCTCCTTTGTGGTTTCAAGTGATTCGAGTTTGCTGCTCACAATTAGAGGAATATGGGGAACATTATCAACCCGATGTCCGCGAGCCTTCACAAACTCGGGATTCGAGCTTGCAGCAATCGCAGAACGAATTGCTAATCTGTTCTCTTTTTTGTTTATTCTCTCTATGAGTACTTTCCGTGCTTCAGGTGGATGTGCCACCCTACCACCGACTGTACCTGGAGCAAAGCCTGCTTTGTTAGCTGCACTAGTACCACTGCCCTTGATACGAGGAATTCTGGATCTACCATGACCAGTCTGCCAGCTCTGGGCGGTGTTTTTCTTACCAGCCAACTCATCAACACCATGTGGTTGAAATCTACGTGATTGTACGGCCAAAACCGCCCTCTTGATCACATCTGGTCGATATGGTGTATCAAACTGAGGGGGTAAATCAACAGATTCCTTACTGGCCTTACCCTTTAGTGTATAAGTCTTAATTTTTGCCATAGACTGTCATCTCCTACTGCTTTGATGCTGTGCTGATGTAGCTCATCTGCACGGGCTCATCCACGTGTCCCTTCTTGGGACGAATGGCGTATCTGATTCGTACTGGGCGTTTTACTGCACCAGGAATAGATCCATGAACCATAATGTAGTCACCACGGATTACACCGTAGTTTACAAACCCTCCAGAGGGAGTAATTTCTTCACCACGCTCACCCATCTTCACAATCTTGTTGTTGAAGCTGGTTCGTGTGTGAAAACCAGTCTGACCCGGGCGGGGTACTGAATATCTGATGTTTGAAGGAGTCCATGGACCAATACATCCGACACCACGCTTTGTCTTTCGCGACTTGTGCTGAAGGATTCGTATTCCCCATCGTCGAACTGGACCTTGAAAACCATGACCCTTGGTCACTGCAATGCTGTCGATGAGAATACCCTCATTGAGGATATCTGCGACACGAAGGTCAGTACCAAGAATACTCTTTGCATATTCAAAGGCCTCTTTAACGTTAGGAGCGCCTACCTTGTATTCCATTACATCAGGTTTCTTTTTCGCGATTCCCGCAAGCCTTGGCTGAGTATGTATTAGCATCCGGATCTCAGCAAACGAGTCGAGCTTCTCCTCGAACTCTTTCAACTTGGCATCATGGTCGTACTCTTTTGGTACGGGCATTGCTTTCTTCAGATCCTCTGACATTGTGCCAGCAAGAACTTCAGTTGTCAATTTGAGACCATAAATTGAGGCCTCATAACCGCGTATTGAGAACGGCCTAATCGGTGGTGTGTCAATCACTGTAACGGGGACAACAGTTTCCTGTCCTGCAAAGGGACTGTCAACGTTTCCAACCGTCATGACCGCATGGGTCATACCAGCTTTGTAACCGATGAAACCAAGTAGTTTTGCAGCTCCGTCTTTATACTCAGGCCAATTCTTGATACGGGGCACGAATTTAGATGCCCTACCTCGTGGCAAGTAAGCTAGACTGCCACGCCTCGGTGCATGCTTTTTTCTGTGTGCCATTATTAACACCAAATTGGTATTCGTATCGAACGGCCGTTAGACTGGGCTATTCGTTCTACAGGAGAGCGCCAAGCCGGAGTTGGTTTTTAAAACTTGCCTAGTGACCAAGAAATCTCTCTTATTGAATCTGAACGCCTTTAGAAGTGATTCTGCTCAGTTCTTGCTAGAATCTCGTTCTGCAGCTCCTTTCCAATATTCACAAAGAAGTCTGAATAGCCAGCTACCCTGACAATCAGGTTAAGGTAATTCTCTGGGCTTTTTTGAGCATCTCTGAGAGTTTCTGCCTTGATGACATTGAACTGAATGTGATGACCGCCCATTTTGAAGTAAGTACGAACAAGGTCCGCAAGTTTTCTACGGCCCTCTTCATCAGCCAGCGCATCTGGCATAAATTTCTGATTAAGAAGTGTACCACCTGTCTTCCAATGATCAATCTTGGACACAGATTTTATGACTGCAGTTGGGCCCTTCTTATCTGCACCATGGCTTGGAGAGATACCATCAGATAATGGAACGCCTGCCTTTCTACCATCAGGGGTTGCACCAGTGACCTGTCCAAAGTAGATATGCACTGTAGTGGGGAGAAGATTGACTCTATACTCGCCACCCTTGGTATTAGGACGCCCATCAATAATATCAAAATATGCTTCAAAGACAGCTTGTGCAATCTCATCTGCAAAATCATCATCATTTCCATACTTTGGGGTCTTATTCAACAAGGTCATTCTCATAACTTCATCTTCAAAATCGACCTTCATTCCTTCAAGTAGCTCGTTCATGGTGTACTTTTGCTTCTCAAAGACGTGATATTTGATAGCAGAGAGAGAATCGGTGATAGTTCCCATTCCAACGCCCTGAATGTATGTCGAATTGTATCTTGGTCCACCATTGTGGTAGTCCTTTCCCCTCTCAATGCAGTCATCAAAGAGTAGTGACATGAAAGGTGCAGGCATGTGTTCAGCATACAATCGCTCAATGATGTTGTTTCCCTTAATTTTCAAATCAATGAAATACTTGAGTTGTTGTTTGTATGCTGAAAATAGTTCATCAAATGTCTTGAATGAGGTTACATCTCCAGTCTTGATACCAACCTGTTTTCCAGTTTTAGGGTCAACCCCATTATGGAGTGTAATTTCCAATATCTTAGGCCAATTACAATAACCTGTGAGAATACAACTCTCTTTTCCAAATGCACTAATTGTTACACAGCCGCTGGGGCCACCGACTCTAGAATCTTCAATTGATTTCCCAGCTCGAAGGAATTCTTTGATTATCACATCGGTATTGAACATAGATGGTTGACCAAAACCCTCCTTGACCACATTAACTGCACTCGTGAGGAAACTATCAGGATTTTCAGTGCTCATTTGAATACAGACACTGGGTTGGATCAGTTTCATCTCATTACAAACTTCGAGGACCATGTAGGAAACCTCATTCACTCCATCAGATCCATCGATTTTCAAACCGCCTGTGTTGATGAGTGCAAAGTCTTGGTACGTGCCGCTCTGCTGCTCAGTAATGCCAACCTTGGGAGGGGCAGGTTGATTGTTGAACTTCACCCAGAAGCACTGTAAAAGCTCCTTTGCTGACTCCCTCGTGAGTATTCCCTCTTTGAGACCTTTCTCATAGAATGTGTAAAGATGCTGGTCTAATCGTCCGGGATTGAAACTATCCCAGACATTCAGTTCGATAATCACACCCAAATGAACGAACCAGTAGGACTGTAAAGCCTCCCAGAAATCGCGTGGGGGACTAGCTGGGACGTGGTCGCAGACCTCAGCAATTCTATTGAGTTCCTCTTTGCGACCTGGGTCTTTTTCAGATAGTGCTAATTCTCGGGCTTTGTCCGCATGACGCTTTGCAAAGGAATGACTGCATTGGCTGCAATCTCCATTGCTTTGAGTTCTTGTTCCTTTGAATATGCCTCTGGATCATCAAAGTAATCGAGTGTGGATAGATGTTGTTGGATGTCTGCGATGAAATCATTGAGACCTCTATGGTAGATTTTGTTATCCAATATTGCATGACCAGGTGCTCTCTGTTCCATAAACTCTGTATATATTCCAGCTTCAAAAGCAATCATCCAATCTTCTGACATTGATTGGAAAACCCGTTCTCGCATAGTTCTACCGGTCCAGAATGGGATTATCTCATCTTTGAAGGTATTTTTTGTTTCATTACTCACCAGAAAAGGAGTTCTTTCTCTTGAATTAACAATATCAAGATCCTCAATTGTGTGGCTACAGAGCTCAGGATAGGTAGGAGTAGCCCTGGGAGAAGATCCACGCTCACCTACAATTAGTTCTCCTTCATTGATGATTACTGTCTTATTTTCTAAAATATGTTTGAATGCTAGTGCTCGTGCTACTGGAGTAGATACATTATCAGCTCCACCACTCTGATAGAAGTCAGTAAGAAGTTCTGCACGCTCGGTGCATATGTAGGGCTTAGTGTTTACACTCTGTTCTCTCAAACGTTGTACACGATTAGTCAGCATTGTGTAGGTCTCACTTGATTTTGTGAAGCATATCGAGGTTGAATTGTTTCTACCTCTTTTCTCTAAAAAGGTCACGTATCTGTAGTCTAGCTATTGTAACCAGATTTTGTGAGCGTCTCACCAAATGAATTATTCATTAGTCCCAAACTGATGACCAGTGCTTCTTCCAATCGAACAGTTTCGGTCCCTTGATCCGTAACTGTATTTATCCAGAAGTCAATATGGTGCTTGACATCCTCTTTCTCTTTGGCACATAGTTCAGAAACTCCGCGTACTGGACCACCAAAGATGGCAAGGATTGATCCTGTGTTTGAGATAGTAGAACTTAGATCATCTACCAGTTTCTTGAAGGGAGGTGCGTTTCTTGAGAAGCCAATCCTTGTCATATTCTCTGACTCTTTGAGAAAACCTATCAATCCTCCAATTCTTCTAGCTTCGTAACCCCAGTACTCTTGCACATCAGAGCGCTCAATAGCTTCAAGTGTAATTTTAGGGGATATACTGACCACTTTGAAGAGAGTAGGGTCACGCTCACTTACGGCTCCGGAATAACTGAGTAATTTTTTAAAACCAAGGTCAATCTGGTTTGGGCGCACTTGAACACCCCATCTTACGGTTCCTACAGTTAAATCTCCTAATGATGACTGTAATGGATGACTTCTGGTTCTTAGTGGAGGCAAAGTACCTGTGAATTGTAACGAGGGGGATTTAGGGAAGACTCGTCGACGCAAGTACTGAGGCGTGTCAAGATATCTCAAGATTTTCACAAGAAGGTCTGCATCTCTCATTTTTGAGGGGGGTAGGAAACCAGTCTTGTATACAAAGACTTCCTCAACACGGAAAACTGCGAGGGCGCGTGCAATCCTTCCAGCCTTTGTTGTCTTTTGGCGAAGGTTAGTACTATCACTGAGGCTTGTATCAGGAATTGCTACTTTTATTGTCACTTTCATCTCTCCTATAGGTCCAGTGTGAAATAGAGTGTTGTTTTATCTGGTTGCTGGTCAATCTTCATGTCAGCATAGGTCATTGCCTTGACTTCAGTCCTTGTATCATGCTTATCAAAGTCTATTGTTTCTCCGATTGCTCTGCCTTTCAGCACGAATTCATCTGTACCCCTTGAAATTCCATCAACTTCAAACTTTGAATAGAATCGACCTGTGATATCAATCAGAGCAATAAGATGCCCAATCCATTCGACGAGCAGCTCCTCCAGATCATAACCGCGAGTTTCAATCTCCACTGGTTCACTAGGTGTAATCGTGGATGTATCTAGAATCACCTCGAATGTAGCAAGGGCAGCCTCTTCGAAAGAGGTCTCCAATGTAGGAGCCCAGCACTCTATTGTGATGTCTGCGGTGTGGTCATGGAATCTGAATCCGTGGTCCATTCTCTCAGTCTCCAGACTCAACCACGACAAGAAGCTTAAAAGGCATTTCCAACGGTGGAAATCCTAAGCCGAGGTAGCCAAGCCCGGACAACGGCGCCGGTCTTGAAAACCGGTGTGTTCGCACTCATGAGTTCAAAAAATTCCACATTCCGTGGAGTCGAACAAATCTCATCCTCGGCGCCATTTTCCACTGATTATTACAGAATATGATAAATCTTGGTGACTTCATAAGCTATGAACTATCAAATTACATACGAGGGATATGTCAGCAAAATTTCTGAATAGAGCGAATATTGAAGAAGTTCATTATCTGTACTACAAAGAAAACATGACACAAAGGCAAATTGCAGAGAGACTTGGATTTTCATCTCACGCATCTATCAACAAGCTATTCAAAGAACAAGGTTGGAAAGCTAGACCTGCTGCACCTCCCAGAGAAGAAGCAAATTCTTCAGAAGTATATCATCTCTATTTCATTCTCGGAAAGTCAATGAAAGAAATTTCTGAGGAGCTTG